>DASXRA010000215.1:0-11727 GCA_036506855.1 Jatrophihabitantaceae bacterium | reverse complement strand
ATGCTCTCGCGAGTCTGCATTCCGATCTGGCACGGCGACCTGCTCCTCGGCTTCGTGTGGTTCATCGACCCCGATCAGTCGATGACGGACGACGAGATCGCTGCCGTGTCGACGACGACGACCGACCTCGCACTGGCGCTCTACCGCGAGAACCTGGCCGGTGAGCTCGCGTCCCAACGCGAGACCGAGGCGATCCGGCTGCTGCTGGCCGACGAGCAGGACGCGCGCCAGCACGGCGCGATGACCTTGCTCGAAGAGGGTGCCCTCACCGCGAACGGGCCCACGACGGCCGTCGTCGCCCGGCTGGTTGTCACGCCGGGCGCGCGCCTGGACGACCTGGCCCGGATCGCGCTCGAACAGGCGCTGGTGAGCAGCCGGCGGTGGCTCGGCCCGCACGCGGCGGTGCATCTGGTGCGGTACGACCACGGTCTGCTCCTGGTGCGGGGCAAGCAGCGCAGGGGCAGCCCCAGCCCGCACGACGTCGCCGAGCACCTGAACGCCGCGCTGCACACCGCGGTGCGCGGACTCCCGTCGGTGGCCGGGGCGGTCGTCGGGCTCGGGCAGCCGCGCGCCGAGCTGTCCGACGTCCGCAGCTCCTACGACGAGGCCGCCCTCGCCGCCCGAGTGGCCGTGCAGCTGCCGGCCGTCGGGCCGGTCGCGTCCTGGTCGCAGCTGGGCATCTACCGGGTGCTGTCGCAGCTGACCGGCGAGGAGATGCGCACGGCGAGCGTCCATCCAGGTCTGGAGAGGTTGCTCGACGACCCGACGAACCAACCGCTGCTCGAGACGCTCGAGACCTACCTCGACCTGGCGGGCAACGCGCATGCGACGGCGCACCAGATGAATCTGCACCGCACGTCGCTCTACTATCGGCTGCAGCGCGTCGAGCAACTCGCCGGCACCAACCTCAAGGACGGCAACGAGCGGCTGTCCTTGCACCTGGCGCTGAAGGTCGCCCGGCTGACCGGTCGCTACCGCGCCACCGCCGTACCCCGTGCCGTGCCGGAAAGCGGCTCGCAGACGGCGTGATCGGCCGTCATCCCTGGGGTGCGGGTATCCGATAGACGCCGCGGCCGAACGTCGCCGCGAAGATCGTGCTCGTGTCGCCGCTGAGCTTGACGTCGAACACCGGGCAGTTCGGCAGCCCGGTGCCCAATCGGGCCCAGTTCTTCTTGCCGTTCTTCAGGTAGAAGACGCCGTAGCCGGTCGCGGCGTACAGCTGATCGTGGGACTGGTCGTACGCGACGGTCTCCACCGGCGCGTTCGGCAGGTTGCCGCTGACGTTCTGCCAGCTCGCGCCGCCGTCGGTCGACTCCCACACGTTCGCCGCGCGGTCACCCTCCTTGTAGCTCGAGAAGCTGACGAATACGTGATCCGCGTCGGTCGGGTCGACCACGATCGCGGTCACCCACCGGGTCGGCAGGACGCCCTCGCCGAGCTCCGTCCAGGCCACGTCGCTGGCCGGGCTGGCGGTGGCGTTGGTGGACTTCCAGACCTTGCCGGTGTCGGTGCCCGCGTAGATAGTGGTTGCCGGCGACGTCGGCGTGCCCGTCGTCTTGGCCGGGGCGATCTCGGTCACCGCGCCGTACTCGTTCGCGTAGTAGACGTCCGGGTTCACCTCGTTCGCCGGCACCGGACCGGGCAGGCTGTCCGTGCTGTTCGGCGTGGTCGGGCTGATGAGCGTCCACGCACCGCTGCCCGAGACGACACCGTCGCCGGACCGCGCGATCGACGTGCCCCCGACGTACACGAAGTTCGGGTCGGCCGGATCGAGCACCAGCGGAGTGTCGACGGTCAGCCGGGTACCTGCCGGGAACGGCTGCGCGAAGTTGGTGACCGTGCGGGTGGTGCCGGTGTCGGTGGACCGGGCGCAACTCAGCGACGGCGGCGATGGCTGCAAGCACTGGTAGTACACGAGCTGGTTCTGCGGATTGATCTGCACCCAGTGCCCGTCACCACCGCCGAACGAGTTCCATTGCGTCAGGTCGGTCGGCTCGACACCCGGCGTCCAGGTCCGGATGCTGCCCTGATCCTGCAGGCCGGTGACCATTCGCAGCGGATCCTGCTGCGAGACCGACAGGTGATAGGACTGGTTCCACGGCTCGACCTTGGCGTGCGTCCAGGTGCCGGACGCGCCGTTCTGGGTGGACGTGTAGACGCCGCCGTCGTCGCCGTTGTAGACGAGCTTGGGCACGTTCGGGTCCCAGGCCATCCCGTGCTGGTCGGCATGCGGGCCGCTCGAGTTGTGCCACGTCGCGCCGCCGTCCGTCGACTCGCGCAGGCTGACGTCTGCGGCGAACAGGTGGCCCTTGTCGGCGGGATCGACCCACAGCCGGCCGAACACCCACTCGTAGCCGCCGGTGACCGATCCCGGTTCGCCCCCGCCGCACGCCCACGTCTGACCCGCGTCGTCGGAGACGTAGAAGCCCTTGTCCGGACCGTTCGCCCCGCTGAACTCGATGTAGGCGCGGTTGGGGTCGCTGGGCGCGAACGCGATCCCGATCCGGCCGAGGTCCGCGTCGACGTTCAGGCCGCTCTTGGACTGGTCCCATGCGCAGACCTGGCCGGTGATGTTCGAGTTGTCGAGCCGGGTCCACGTCGCGCCGCCGTCCGTCGACCGGTACAGCCCGGAGCCGACGCCGCCGTAGTGGAACGCGCCGTTGTTCCGGGACCGGTCCCACAGTGACGCCAGCATGACGTTCGGGTCGGCCGGGTCGAGCGCGACGTCGATCGCCCCGGTCGTGTCGTTCGTCGGCGCGAGGGCGAGCTTCCAGTCCTTGCCACCGTTGACGAGGTGGTAGAGCCCGCGCTGGCTCGAGACCCAGGAGATCGATCCGGACGCGGCAGCCCACACGTCGCTCGGGTCCTTCGGGTTGGGCACGATCCGGCCGAACGCCCCGCTGTCAGGCAGCCCACACTGCTGCCAGCTCTGGCCGTTGTCGGTCGACTTGTATATGCCGTCGCCGAAGAACGTGCTTCCGCCGCCGGACGGGTTCGCCTCACCGGCGCCGGCCCACAGCGTGCCGTCCGAGGCTCGCGCGAGTGCGCCCATCGCCTGGGTGTCGTCGCTCTGCCACGCCGGCGTCCAGGTCACGCCCCCGTCGACGCTCTTCATGATCCCGCCGCTCGACACCGCTGCGTACACGGTGCTCGGCGAAGTCGTCGGGTCGACGGCGAGATCCACGACGCGTCCGCCGACGTTGGTCGGGCCGACCGTCTGCCACGCGGCGGCGTCGCCTGTCGGGATGCTCGCGGCTTGCTGGCGAGCCTGCTGGATCTGCGCCTCGGTCACCGGCTGGCCGGACGTCTCCTTCAGGTCGAGGTAGCTCGGCGGCGATTCGTCCTCGTCCTTTTCCTCGCCTTGATCCGCGTCGCGGTCGTGCCCGGCGCTCTCATGCCGCCCGACGATGCTCGACGACGAGACGGCGACCGCCACGCCCGCCACCACGCAGGCGACGATCAGCAAGAACAGCAACCGCCTGGCCGGGCTCAGCGATCTCAGCTGCGGAATCTTCATGTGTGCCTCGCCTTCGCTAGCCGCACCATAGGAAGCCGGGGTGTCGGGCGTCTTCGTGCAAGTGTCGAAGATGCTCGATCCTCGATTGGACATACCGACGGCTGATTGCATTTCGAATTCATTGCCTTCTCGTGACGCGAATTCCGCGCGACAAGTGCGGGCGGCGGCCTGTCGAATCAGCGCGAGCGTGGCCTTCAACATCTGCACGATGACGCGCCCGGCAGGCGATTTATAAGGTCGTCGCGACAATCCCACAACGCAGGCCCGTCGCCGTGCCTTCGTGCGGACCCAACCGGAAGTGGGTGCGTAATGAGATTGCTGATTACCGCCGCGGCAGCACTGCTCGCAGCGCTGAGCGTCCCGGGACCTGCCTACGCCGACCTCGAACCAGTCGACCCCCTGCCTGGGGCGACGACGACGTTGCAGGCAGCGACTGCTGAACCCGTCGCGCCGTAGCAAACGCTCGCCGCACGGGCGCCGTTTCACCCCGACACGGCATTGCTGCTCACCGACGGCACGGTGCTGGCCCAGGACTACGCCACGGCGGATTGGTGGCGTCTCGCGCCTGACGAATTCGGCAAGTACATCGACGGTACGTGGACGCAATTACCGCCGATGCCCGACGGATACGCACCCTACGATTACTGCTCCGCCGTACTTGCCGACGGGCGGGTGATCGTCGAGGGCGGCGAATATACCTACGTCGACGGGGTAGCAACTGCAACCGAGACGAATCAGGGCGCGATCTACGACCCGGTGGCAAATTCATGGCAGGTGCTCGATCCCCCGCCGGGCTGGACGAAAATTGGCGACTCGTCGTGCCTGGTGCTGCCGAACGGAAAATTCCTGCTGGCGCGCAGCTTCAATTCGACACCGCTCGGCCAGGTGGCCGTGCTCGATCCCGCCGCGCTGAGCTGGACCGTGCTGGCGCCACCCGGCAAGGCCGACAGCAGCGCCGAGGAGAACTGGACGCTGCTCCCCGATGGCACCGTGCTCACCGTCGACATCCACGCAGGCCCCGGTGCCGAACGGTTCATCCCGCCGTGGCTCGACGGGTCGGCCAATGGTGAGTGGATCAGTGCCGGCACCATCCCGGTGGACCTTGTCTCGCGTCGCGACCCCGGGCCGCAGGTGCTGCTGCCTGACGGCACGGTCTTCGCAGTCGGCGACACCGGCGCGAACGCGAAGTACAGCCCGCCGACAACCCTGTACGGCACCGGAACCTGGACAGCGGCACCGTCCTTCCCCACCGTGGCCGGCGGTCAGCTCGACGTCTGCGACGGGCCGGCCGTCCTGTTGACGAACGGCAGCCTGCTCGTCGGAGCCAGCCCCGGCTGCTACAACATCGACGACCACTTCTTCGAATTCGACGGCACCGACCTGCGCGAAGTGACGCAGCCACCCTTCGGGCCGGGAATCAGCTCGTTCTGGGCGCGGCTGCTGATGCTGCCCACCGGCGAGGTGCTGGTGACCTTCGACAACCGCACCGGGTGGATCTACGCCTCGACCGGCAGCCCGGATCCGTCCTGGGCGCCGAGCATCACGACGTGCCCCGTGCCGGACGACCCGACGCGCCCCGGCGACGAGGGAACCCCGGGCTCGGTGATCGCCCCGGGCGCCACGTACTCGATCGCCGGGCGGCAGCTCAACGGCGTCTCCCAAGCCGAGAACTACGGGGACGACGAGGCGGCAGCCACGAACTACCCGCTGGTGCGCATCACCAATCACGCGACGGGACACGTCTTCTACGCCCGAACGCACGACCACAGCAGCATGGGCGTGGCGACCGGAGATCAGATCGTCTCGACCCACTTCGACGTCCCGGCCGGGCTCGAACGCGGCGCGAGCGACCTCGTCGTCGTCGCCAACGGCATCGCATCCAACCGCTGCGTCGTCAACGAACCCGCCGCTGACGCCCAGTAACCGCCGGGGGCTCAGCGCCTATGGTGTGCCATGACCAGTGTCGTGCTCCTGCCCGGGATCATCGCCCCGGCCGCGATTCGGTACGCGCCCCTGTGCGCCGAACTGCCGGGCGTGCAATGCGTGCTGAAGGACCTCGAGGTCTACCGGGACGCGGTGCCGCCCGAGGATTTCTCGATCACCACCGAGATCGACGCCCTCGACCGCGCCGCCGACGAGGCTGGCTTCGACCGGTTCCATCTGTACGGGCATTCCGGCGGCGGGGCGGTCGCCTTGGCGTATGTCGCGGCGCGTCCGGACCGGGTGCGCAGCCTCGCCGTCGACGAGCCGGCGATGGACTTCACCGACGAGGGCAACCAGACGTACGGGTGGGACGAGTTCGATCACGCGTTGACGCTGCCGTCGGCCGAGGTGATGGCCGAGTTCATGCGGTTGCAGGTCGCCTCTGATGTCGAGCTCGCCGCGCCGAGCGGCCCGCCGCCGCCCTGGATGGCCAACCGCCCCGCCGGCATCCGGGCATTCCTCGGCGCCGCGCGGCGCCACCGGGTGGACCCCGACGCGTACTGCAGCTTCACCGCACCCGTGTACTTCTCGCTCGGCAGCCGCACCCACCCGCGCTGGGCTGTCATGCGCGACCGGCTGGCCGGATGGTTCCCCGACTTCACCGCCGAGACCTACGAGGGGCTGCACCACCTGAACACGTCGAATCAGGCCGAGCCGGCACGCGTCGCGGCGGCGCTGCGCACATTGTGGGACCGAGCGGAACGGCCCGGCCAATAGCGGTTATCCGGTGGTGTCGGCGGCGTGCACGGTGCAGGTGGCCGACGCGCTCTTGCTCGGGTCGCTCACCGACGTGGCGGTGAGCGTCACCGTGCTCGTGTCGGCGCTGTGCGGGACGCGGCTGACGTAGACGGGCACGTTGACGGTCTGACCGAACGTGGCGGTGGACAGGTTGTTGTACGGCTGCGCCTTCCAGCCAGCGCCTTGCACGGACGTGGAGAGCCGGTAGACGTCGTTGTGCAGGTAGGCCCGCTCGTCCTGCGGATGCAGCGTCGGATCGGTCGGCGCGTCGATGCCCGTGTTGGCCAGCGGGAACGAGCAGTCGGTGGCCAGCCCCAGCTTCAGCCCGGTCGGCATGCCTTGCGTAACCGCGACGCCGCGGGTCTGCGGGCCGGCGCCTGCCGGGTTCTGCACGCCGATGATGTAGTGCAGGACGTGACTGCCGTCGGTGTACTTGCCCAGCACGTAGAAGTGCAGGCTGTTGGCGGCGTCCACGTACTCGTTCTGCGAGCCGGAGTTCGTACCGGCGTGGAACAGCGCGTCGTCGAGCTGGCGATAGTCGCCGATCGTGCGCATCACGGGAGTGCCGTCCGGCCGGTTGAAGTCGACCATGTTGATGTCCTGCGGGTGGGCGTCCTCGACCCAGGTGAAGCAGCCGTAGCCACACGTCGAGCCTTCGGTGGACGGGCCGCCTGGCGGGAACGCCTTGTTCTTCGCGATCAGCACGCCGTTGTCCGGCTCGAAGGAGCCGTAGCCGATGCGTTGCACCGTCTCCAGGGTGTAGTTCGTCCACCGCCCGGACGGCCCGCCGCCGTCGCAGAGCGGATCGGTGTTGACGTCGCAGGCAGCCTCGTGGTCGACCTGCCCGGCGCCGTCCAGGTACACCTGCACACCGGCCAGCGAGTTCGCCGGCAACGGATCGGCGTTGACCGCCCGCGCGATCACATCGGCCACGGCGAGACCCGACTGCGCCAGCCCGTCACGGTTGATCCGCAGCACCGAGGCGTACGGGACGAAGCCCATCCCGATCTTGTTGCGTAGCGTGTGCTCGGCACCCATCGAAGCGCCGAACTGGGCGGGCACCTCCCACCGGTTGTGCGGCCCGCCGGGCCCGTTGAACGAGCCGCGATCCATCATGTCCCACGGCCCGGATCCGACCCGGTGGAACGGCGCGACATACGGGTTGTTGTTGTTGTCGCCGATGCTGAACAGGAAGTGGCTCAGCTCGTGGGTGATCGTCCCGGAGCTCTCGCCCTGTCGCACGCTCGACTGCCCCCAGAGCTGCGAACCGGCAAGCCACGACGTCGAGGGCACGTACCGGCTCGGCACGGTGTTCGGCAGCGCCGGGTTCGGGTTGCCCCAGACCTCGCGCGGAATGTCGTCCGGCGTCTGGAACTTCATCTCGCCGAACTCCTGCCACACCGACGTCTCGTCGTAGCCGGCGTAGATGCGCAGCACGACGTCGTATCCGCAGCGTCCGGTGCAGCCCTGGTCGGCATGCCACAGGGCATCGGCGTCGGTCTCGAGGTTCGTGCCCGCGCAGTCGTTGATACCCGCGCCGTCGGCGACGGTCACCGGCGAGCTGAGCGTCAGGTGAGTCGCGTCGGGGATCGCCGTCACGGTCTGCCGGCCGGCCGGCGAGACCCCGGCAATCGTGATGACGTCGCCGACGTAGAGGAACGACGTCGAGCCC
Source organism: Jatrophihabitantaceae bacterium (assembly GCA_036506855.1). Taxonomy (GTDB): domain Bacteria; phylum Actinomycetota; class Actinomycetes; order Mycobacteriales; family Jatrophihabitantaceae; genus DASXRA01. The sequence goes on along the minus strand of DASXRA010000215.1, from coordinate 3,817 downwards.
ACCGCGATCGTCGAGACGGCACTCTGCGCGCCGGTGACGCTCGTCTGGCCCGGGCAGCCGGCCGGTGGGGTCTGGCCGATGTCGTTCAGGCCGTACTGGTAGGACCGCTTGGGCATCCGATACGGACCGAACGACGTCACCGACGAGACGCCGATCCGGCCGCCGCTCTGCTCCATCCAGTACCCGTTGATGGTGTGGAAGTGGTTCAGCGGGCTCGGCTTGTTGAAGAAGTCGGCGTAGAACTGCGATACCTGATCGCGCGACACCGGATCGATCTGCGGGTTCCCGAACGGGTCGGAGTGCTTTGGCTGCGTCACCACGAACGACTGGTTCGGGTAGTCCACGGCCACCAGCGCCACGCGCAACGCGCGCTGGGTCGGCACCGCGCCGTTCGTCGCCCAGTCGACGCCGGGGATGGACTGGTAGTCGTTCCAGGTCATGTCCTGCTGGTCTTGCCAGTGCTGCGGATCGATCGGACGGATCGGTGGCGCCTGCGCGACCGGATCGGACTCCGCACGCGGTGCGGCGGCGCCGAGCGAGAGGGCCAGCACGCCCGCGGCGAGCAAGACCATCGTCCTTCGTGACGTCGAGCGATAGCTCCAGACCGAGTGCATCGTCAACACCTCTATATGCAGACCGCGGTGGGACGACCCTAGAAACCGGGCAGCCGCCGAGTCATCGTGCAGTTGCAGGGAGAACGCCCGGGATGCCCAGACTTCTGTCGGTCTCAGCCGGTCCGGCGGCGCAGGGTCGCCGCGCCGAGGACGAGCGCGCCGAGCACGAACGCCACGATGACCAGCACGTCGCGCACGTAGTCGCCGCCGACCGACGACGACCGCGCCACCAGCCGCAGCGCCTCGACGGCGTAGGAGACAGGCAGCGCGTCGGACACCCAGCGCAGCACGGTCGCCATCTCGCCGCGCGGGTGGAACAGCCCGCACAGCAGCAACTGGGGCAACACGACCACCGGCATGAGCTGGATAGCCTGGAACTCGGTCCGTGCGAACGCGCTGGCGAACAGCCCGAGCGCGACGCCCAGCAACGCGTCGACCGCGGTCACGAGCAGCAGCAGCCAGAACGAGCCGGCCACGTCCAGGCCGAGCGCGACCGACACCCCGACGGCGGCGACCACTGACACGGCCGCGACCAGGCCGAACGCCAGCGCGTAGCCGAGCAGCAGGTCGAGCTTCGCCATCGGCGTCGTCATCAACCGTTCGAGGGTGCCGGACGAGCGCTCGCGCAGCGTCGTGATCGACGTGACCAGGAACATCAGCGTGAACGGGAAGATGCCCAGCAACGCGGGGGCCAGCGCGCTGAACGCGCGCTCGGAGTCGAAGACGTAGCGCAGCAACAGCATGAGCAGTGCGGGCAGTGCCACGAGCAGGACGACCGTCCGCGGATCGTGTCGCAGCTGTAGCAGCACCCGTCGCGTGGTTGCCAGGGTCAGCCTCGGGTTCATGCCGCGCGCTCCTCGCGGATCAGGCCGAGGAAGGCGGCGTCCATCGAGTCCGTCCCGGTCCGATTCTTGAGCGCGGACGGGCTGTCCTGGGCAATCAGAGCTCCCTCGCGCATCAGGACGAGTTCGTCGCAGCGCTCGGCCTCGTCCATGACGTGGCTCGACACGAGCAGGGTCAGCCCGCCGGCCGCCAGCTCGTGGAACAGCGTCCACAGGTGATCGCGCAGCACGGGGTCGAGGCCGACGGTCGGCTCGTCCAGGACGAGCAGGTTGGGTGTCCCGAGCAACGCGACCGCGAGGCTGACCCGGCTGCGCTGCCCGCCCGACAGTCGCCCGACGAGCTGCGTCGCCTGCCGCTGCAGGTCCGTCTGCGTCAACACGCGGTCGACGTCGCCGTCGGGCGCGTGCACCGCGGCAGCGAAGTAGCGAACGTTCTCCTCGACGGTCAGGTCCGAGTACACGGCGGCTCCCTGCGAGGAGTAGCCGACCTCGGTGCGCAACGCGGGAGCGCCGGCGGGCCGGCCGAGCACAGTCACCCGGCCGCCTTTCACGATCTGGGTGCCGACCACCGCCCGGATCAGCGTCGTCTTGCCACAGCCGCTCGGGCCGAGCAGGCCGGTCACCGTCCCCTCCGTCACGGAGAAGGTGATGCCGTGCAAGACCTCGGCGCCGCCGCGCACGACGACCAGGCCGTCGCACTCGATCGCAGAATTAACCATGCGATCAATTACAGGCTAGGATGCGGACGATGTCAAAGGGCCGCCCTGGACGCCGACCCGGACCGAGCAGCACGCGGCCGGAGATCCTGGCGGCCGCTCGAACGCTGTTCGCGTCCCGTGGCTACCACGCGACGACGGTGCGCGACATCGCCGCCGAGGCGGGCGTCAACGCGGCGCTCGTCCACCACTACTTCGGCAGCAAGGACCAGGTGTTCGTCGCGGCGATGAACCTGCCGCTGAACCCGGCCGACCTGATCAGCCGGCTGCGCTACGGCGGGCCGCGCGCGCAGCTCGGCGAGCGGGTCGTCCGGCTCTTCGCCCGCACCTGGCGCGATCCGGCGACCGGGCAGCCACTCCAGGCGCTGCTGCGCGCCGCGGCCTCGACCGAGCAGGGCGCGACGATGATGCGTCAGTTCGTCGAGGACGTGATGCTGCCTCGGGTCTCGGCCGAGCTCGTCGTCTCGCGCATGCGCGCGGCCGGGGCGTTCAGCCAGCTGATCGGCTTCGCCCTGGCGGCGACGATCCTGCGGACCGAGCCGCTGGCGTCGGCGAGCGAGGACGAGCTGGTCGCGCTGCTCGCCCCGTCCGTCCAGCGCTATCTGGACGGGTGACCGCCGTCGCGACGTAGGCTGTCGGCGTGCCGGAGCTGCCCGAAGTCGAGGCGCTCGCCGCATTCCTGCGCGAGCGGGCGATCGGTCGCACCGTGGCACGCGCCGACACCGCCGCGTTCAGCGCGGTCAAGACGTTCGACCCGCCGCTGTCCGCGCTCTCCGGCGCCACGGTCACCGGCGTGGGCCGGCATGGCAAGTTCCTCGACCTGGACGTCGACGGCCTGCACCTGGTCATCCACCTTGCCCGTGCCGGATGGCTGCAGTGGCGAGACTCGCTGCCACCCGCACCACCGCGTCCGGGCAAGGGACCGCTGGCGTTCCGCTTGCATCTCGCCCCCGAGATGCCCGGCGGGCCGGTCAGTGGGTTCGACCTCACCGAGGCCGGGACGCAGAAGCGCCTGGCCGTCTACCTCGTGCGCGACGTCGCCGAGGTGCCCGGCATCGCCAACCTCGGCCCGGACGCGCTGTCCGTCTCCGTCGAGGAGCTGGCCGAACTGCTGAGCGCCGAACGCGCGCAGATCAAGGGCGTGCTCACCCATCAGGCCGTCCTGGCCGGCATCGGCAACGCGTACTCCGACGAGATCCTGCACGCCGCCCGGCTCTCGCCGTTCAAGCTCGCCGCGAAACTGACGCCGGACGAGGTCGCCCGCCTGCACGCGGCGATCCACGACGTGCTGACCGATGCCGTCGCCCGGTCGGTCGGCCAGCAGGCCGCCAAGCTGAAGGGCGAGAAGCGATCCGGGCTGAAGGTGCACGCCAGGGCCGGGTTGCCGTGCCCCGTGTGCGGCGACACGGTCCGCGAGATCTCCTTCGCCGACAAGTCGTTCCAGTATTGCCCGACCTGCCAGACCGAGGGTCGCGAGCTCGCCGACCGCCGAATGTCCAAGCTCTTGAAGTAGAGCAAGCGGACCCGACAGGCTCGATCATCTGCAGATCGGCCGCCTTTGGCCTGCCGATCTGCACATGATCGGGACGAGAGCGGCGGCGGGGGCCACGTACCCACGGTCGGAGTGCGCTGGGGCAGACTTGAC
>DASXRA010000214.1:0-6867 GCA_036506855.1 Jatrophihabitantaceae bacterium | reverse complement strand
AGCAACGCGAGCAGCAGGACGAGCAGGACGATACCCATGACGGACTCCTTGATTTCGATTCCACTGACCACGGGCGCGATGGTGTCTGCTCACCTGGCCGTGGGACCGAGTCCGCCGTACCGGCACGACGTCGGTTACGTCTAGGCATTCCCGCGAGCGGCCGAAACCAAACCTCAGCGTACGGACGACGGGTTCCTCGCTGCCGACGCGCATCGCTGACGTGGCGCAGGCCGGGCGATCTCGGCGCATCGTGCCGGGCGAGCAAGCCGAGGTCGCAGTCGATGTTCAGCGACGACTTCAGTCCGGGAGCCACCGCGCCGAGTGAAGGTGTGTCGGCACTGACCAGCCCGAGTGTCAGCGCGAAGGCGACGACGTGTCGGGACGCCGAGCCATCGACCCGTCTGTCGAATTGACGCAGCAGGTGCATGCCCCCGCCGGCTGTGTGGCCTGAAGGCGGCCGTTCGCGGCGGCGCGGCCGGGACGCCGCCTCGGCGCCGCTCAGCAGCTCGCGCAGCTCCGACAACACCTCGCGACGCTCCTCGTCCGCGTTCGGCGACATGCGCGCGAGGACTTCCTTGATCTGCTCGTGCCGGCGGATCGCGAATGACACGACATCGTCCGCGAATCGCAACATGACGGTCTCCCTGCCGTAGCCCGAGCGGCTACAGTTTGGCCGTCATGACGCGAGATGCCCACGGCCAAGCAGGTGCAAACGGGTCAGTCGACCCGATCCCATTCGTGGCCGCGCGGCGGCGAGTTGGGCTCCAGCCACATCTGCCGGTTACCGCGGTAGATGACGTCCGTGCGGCGGCGCGAGAAGTAGAGCCACTGACCCATCGCAAGCCCGGCGATGCCGACCAGCATGAGGATGAGCCCGACGACCTGGATGTTGACGGCGCTGGGCGTCGCCGTGACACCGAACGTCAGGATCGCGCCGAGCGCGATCACGAACAGACTGGCCACGAATCTCATGCGGGGTGCTTACCCACGAGATGCCGCGCGTCAAACCACTATCGCCACCGCGGTCGCCGCAATCAGTGTCACCGCGAGCACCACGTTGACAATCCGGGCGCGACGCGGCTCGCGCAGCACTGGCGCGAACGATGCGCCGGCGATCAGCCATACCGTGTTGATCAGGACGATCATCGCGGCGAGCACGGCGGCCTTTACCGCGGCGTCGACGGTCGCGCTGTGCGCCAAGCGAGCGCTCGCGAAGACGGCCGCGATGGCGACCCATGCCTTGGGGTTAGCCACTCCGAGCAGCGCCCCGCCGAGCAACGACGGAGCATGGGCGTCCTGTGTCTGCGCCTGCGGCGAAGCCGTAGCGAGGTGGTACGCGAGCCACAGGATGTACGCGGCCGATACGCCGATCAGCACGGGCCGCACGGCCGGGAACGACAGCAGCACCGCCGTGATGCCCGTGGCGACCGCGACCAGCACGGCCACGGTGCCGGCGATGATCCCGACCAGGTAGCCGACCGAGCGCCGGACGCCGAACGCCGCGCCCGCCGCGGTGAGGCTGATCGTCGCCGGGCCCGGACTGCCCATGATGGCCAGTGACGTCAGTACGAGCGGAACCATCGATCCTTCTTCAGCCACGGCGGCGGCGATAGCGTCGACTCATGACTGAGCCTCCCGCCGGCCGCCGCCGCTCCGCTCCTCGCTGCGTTCCTCGCTCCGCTGCGGTACTCACTGCGATGCTCACAGCGCCGGCCGGCTCATGACCGAGACGCTAGGTCGCGTGGCTCCCAGGTCTCTTGAACGATCGTGCATGCCTCGGCGTGACTCGATCCGACTCGGCGTGGGCGCCGACGGCATGCAGCCGATGCAGGCCTACTTCTCGGCCAGCGGGTTCGAACCGCACCGGCACGACACGTACGGGATCGGGATCACCGTCGCAGGCGTGCAGGCGTTCCGCTATCGCGGTGAGCGGCGCGTCTGCCTACCGGGGCAGCTGCACATCCTGCACCCCGACGAAGTCCACGACGGCGGCGCGGCGACGAGCGCGGGCTTCGGGTACCGGATCGTCTACGTGCGCCCCGAGCTGATCGGCGACGCGCTAGGTGGTGGTGCGTTGCCGTTCGTCGCCGATCCGGTGCACGACCAGACGCCGGCGTCCCGGCGCGTCGCCGCGATCCTCGACGACATCGATCGGCCGATCAGCGACCTCGCCCGCAGCGACGCGGCCGCCTACCTCGCTGACCTGCTCAGCAGCCTCAGTGGCGCGCGCGAGCGCGGCCCGGTGCTGATCGACAAGGCCGCAATCGCCGCCGTCCGCGACTACCTGGACGCGCACGCCGGCGAACAGACGACGTCACGCACGCTCGAGCAGGTCGCCGGCATCGACCGCTTCACGATCGCCCGGCAGTTCCGCCGCGCGTACGGCACGAGCCCGGACCGGTACCGCACGATGCGCCGACTCGACTCGGCCCGTGCCGCCATCGCGGCCGGAACTCCGCCCGCCCAGGCGGCCGCCGATGCAGGATTCGCCGACCAGAGCCACCTGACGAGGCAGTTCAAGCGCGCGTACGGCCTGACCCCGGCGAGGTTTGCCAGGGCGCTCGTCCGTTAGCTCCTGGCGGATCCACGTCGTCGGCAACGCTGTCGTCGGCAAAGAAGGGCGACTCCGCCGGATCGGCGAGACTCCGGCTCAGCCGCTCGTTCTCCGCGAGCAGCTCGGCTCGTTCGCGGCGCAGCCTACGAGCGCGGGCGGCGCCGGATCGCATCATCGCGAGGCCGAGCGAACCGACCAGGGCGATGGCCAGCCCCGCCACGACGATCCAGTACGGGTGCACGCTCTGGGTATGGCCGAGAGCGTGCACATCGATGGTTACGTCGCGGTTCTGCACGATCAGCACTACTGCGGCAGCAACCGCAACGGCGAGAAGGATCAGCCCGACCACGAGCATGCTCGGCCTCCTATATCGCGCCCCCCGCGCGCGATATGTACCCAGCCGGCGCGCCCACCAATCACGCCGAACCGGTTCAGCGGAGCGACGCGTCCGCCAGCTTCGCCGTGGCGTGCCGGGCAGTCGCGATCTGCTTGGCCACGATCTCGGCGTCGCGGCCGACACCGCCGATCAGCATCGAGGCGAACGCCCGCTGGAACGGGACGCCCACGAAGTACAGCCCGTCGGCCAGCGCGCTACGACCCTGCTTCTGGTCGGGCCAGCCGTCCGGCCCGTAGACCGGGAAGTCGATCCAGTCCAGGCGGAGGTTGAACCCGGTACACCAGACCACGTTGCGCACGTCCAGCACGGTGCCGTCGGCCAGCGCCGGCTTGCCTTCGTGGACGCTGACGACCTTGTCCGGCAGGTACGTCACGCCAGCGGCCGTCAGGTCGGAGCGCTTGACGCGCAGCAGCGGGCCGCCGCTCGTCCGTACGTGGACCTGCATCTTCCGGCCGATCGGCGTCTTCTCGGTCAGGACGCGGTTGGCCATGAACCACATGATCGGCACGACGCATCGGGCAACCTGGCCCTCGATCCGGAACGGCACCTCGCCGCGGATCGGGCCCGCCAACGTCGTCGGGTGGATCGCCGAGAGCTCCAACGCGATGTCGGCGCCGGAGTGCGCTGCGCCCACGACCAGCGCCGCGCCGGGCTGCAGCTGCGACGGGTTGCGGTAGTCGTTCGAGTGGAGCTGGACGATCTCCGGGTCGAGTTCGCCGGCGAACTCGGGCGTCAGCGGGGTGCGCCAGCCGCCCGCTGCGACGACCACGTTGTCGGCCGTGAACCGGTGCGGGCCCGCGGTGACGACGAACCGATCGCCGTCGCGGGAGAGCCGGTCGACGGCCCTGCCGGTCCGGACGGGCAGCTCGAAGCGCGCCGCGTATTCCTCGAGGTAATCCGCGACCTCGTCCTTGGTGGGCCACGACCAACCCTTGCCGGGCATGTCCCAGCCGGGCAGGCCGTCGTACTTCGCGGGGCTGTAGAGCCGCAACGAGTCGAAGCGTTTCCGCCAGACGTCGCCCACGCGCTGCTCCGCGTCAAGGATCACGAACTGCTGGCGCTGCTTGGCCAGGTGGTAGCCGGTCGAGAGCCCCGACTGCCCGGCCCCGATCACGATCGTTGAGACATGCTCCGTTGCCGTCATTGCATCCTCCCTCGGTGTCGCGCCCGAACGTATGGGGCGCCACGGCGGTACCGCGTCGGGAGAACGGTGCAACTGCGGATCGGGTTGAGTGGGTAATTCTGCGCAGTACCTAGACGAGATCGTGCTCGTAGGCGAAGGCGGTCGCGGCCGCCCGGGACGAGATGTCGAGCTTGGCGAAGATGTTGCTCACGTGCCGGGCGACCGTCTTCTCGCTGAGGAACAGGTCCGCGGCCACCGCGGCGTTGGTCCTGCCGGACGCCACGAGACGAAGCACCTCGACCTCCCGCGCGGTCAGCCCGTAATTGTCGGGGACCTGTGCCGGACTGATGAGCGCTTCGACCCGGACCAGATCCGGTGTGGCACCGAGTTGCATGAACGCCCAGCGGGCGGCGTCGAACTCCATCTGTGCGGCGTCCTCGTCACCGAGTGCCCGGCAGGCCTGGCCGATCAGCGCCCGAGTCCGGGCTGCCTCGTAGGGCACCTCGACCTGCTGCCAGGCCGTCCAGGCGCGACGCAGCTGGGCCAGGGCCGCCCGGGCCTCGTCCTCGCTGAGCAGCAGCGCGCCGGAGCACTGAGCGGCGGTCGCCTGCAGCAGCGGCGCGCCGAACGAGTCCGCGAGCTCGGCCAAGCCGTCGACGCTGGTACGCGCGCCCGTGATGTCGCCTGCCGCGATCATGATCTCGGCGTGCGCCGCAAGCACCCGCGCCTTGGCGGCGCCGTCGGCCGCCGCCTCGTCGACGACGCGGCGAATCGTCGATGCGGCAGCCTCGACCTGACCCTGGGCGAGCCGCAACAGGGCCAGGCCGGGTTGCGGTTCGCGGCCCAGGCGGCTGGCTTCGCGATAGGCCTGCTCGGCAAGGGCGAAATCGCCGCGAAGCCGGTGGACTTCGCCCAGTACGTAATGCGCGCCGCCGCCCGCCGCGTGATCGGTCGACAGCAGCGAGCGCTGATAGGCGCGCTGGGCCGCGTCGGCTGCGTCGGCCCACGAGCCGTGCAGTTGCATGATCTCGCCGCGGTGCACAAGGCACCATCCGGTGTACGGGACGAGGTCCGGCTGCTCGTCACACCACCGGCTCAGCGCCGTGGACCACTCCCGCGCCCGCCGCACGTCGAACATCGCCTGGCAGGCGGAGATCGTGCCGCAGTACGCGAGCCCGGCCACTGTCGGCGACACCTCACCCGCGGTCACGGCGACCATCACCTGGTCGAACATGGCAACGCTCTGGGCAGGTTTGTCCTGCATCAACAGGATCTGGCCCTGAGCCAACTTCGACAACGTGCTCAGGTCGGCGTCGCCGAAACGGGCGGCAACGTCGGCGGCTTGCAGGATGTTCGCCAGGGCCGCGTCGATGTCGCCCTGGAACAGCGACTGCATGCCGGTGAGCATCAGCAGGTGTCCGCGCGGCACGCAGTCCAGACCGGCGTCGTCCAGCAAAGTGGCCGCGCGGGCGAGCCAGCCGCCGGCCTGGGCGAGCTCGCCCCGGTTGAGCAGCCCGAAGGCCAGCCAGGTGGTGCAGCCGGCCGCCCGCTCGATGTCACCGAGGCGCAGGTATCGCTGGTGGGCACGCGCCCACAGGTCCGACGACTCGGCCTCTTTGCCGACCAGGAACGCGACCGTTGCCAGCCGCTCGATGTCCTCGGGGTCGAGCTCGGACTCCGCGTCCGCGCGGGTGAACTGTTCGTAAGCGTCGGTCCACGCTGCCGCCTCGAACGCGGCGCGTCCCTGCTCGGCCGTCGTCACGCCGCCCGTCCCCTACAGGCTCACCGCACGCGCGTCGAAGAAGTCCGTGCCGGCCATCAGCGACGCCAGCACCTCCGGCGGCACGTGCGCGTCGGCAGTCACGACCATGACCGCCTCACCATCGCTGTCGTCGTCGGGCCGGCGGCCCACCGCAGCAGAGACGATGTTCACGCCGGCGTTGCCGAGTGCCGTGCCGACGCGTCCGAGCATGCCCGGCTGATCGCGGTAGCGGAAGACAGCGAGGTGCTCCTCGAGTTGGACGTTGAACCGCGAGCCCCACGCCTCGAGCAGGTGCGGCCGGTTACGCCTCCCCAGCACAGTGCCGACGACGCGGGTTGTCTGGTCGCCGCTGCGCAGCCGGACGCGCACGAGGTCGGTGAAGTCGTGCGCATGCGGCTTGCTCCGCTCGGCGATCGTGATGCCACGCTCGTGGGCCAGCAGGAAGGCGTTGACGTCGTTGACCGGCTCCTCGGTACTTCCGGCGAGCAGGCCCTTGACGACCTGAATGGTCAGCAGCCGGCTGTCGCGCTCGGCGATGTGGCCCAGGAACTCGACGTCCACGGCGTCGATGGACGTTCCGGGCGCCAGCGCCGCCGCGATCTGGCCGAGACTGGCGCACAGTCCGAGGAACGGCCCGACCGCCTCGAGGTCGTCCGGCGCGATCGAGGGCAGGTTCACCGCGCTGGTCACCGAGCCACCGGTCAGCGCCGCGACCGCCTGCTCGGCGGCCTGGTAGCCGGCGCGATCGGTGGCCTCGGCCGTCGACGCGCCGAGATGCGGCGTAACGATGACATTCGGGTAGCCGAACAGCGGGTGGTCGGTGACCGGCTCGGTGCGAAAAACGTCCAGCGCCGCCCCGGCGACCTTGCCGGAGTCCAGCGCAGCCTGCAGGTCGGCGTCCACCACTAGCGGCCCGCGCGCGACGTTGAGGATCCGCACGCCGTCCTTCATCTTCGCGAAGGCGGCGGCGTTCAACCAGCCTTCGGTCTCCTTCGTCTTCGGCAGGTGCACCGTGACGAAGTCGGCGACGG
>DASXRA010000213.1:0-6407 GCA_036506855.1 Jatrophihabitantaceae bacterium | reverse complement strand
GCCACAACCGCCACACCATCGATGGTACGGGCGGCTCCGCCGGTGATCGGCCCAGCGTGCCACGGCCCATTCGCCCGCCGCCCGTTGTTCATCGTTTGTATGGCCGCAATTCACCTGCACAGCACCGCCCGGGCGGTCGGCAAACTACGCTCGGATCACGACACTGGGAGGCGTCCAGTCATGCGCGATCTATACCACGACGAACTCGACGATCTTGGCAAAACCCTCGTCAGAATGACCCAGCTCGTCCGCATCGCGATGGAGCGGGCCACCCGAGCACTGCTCGACGGCGACCTCTCCGGCGCCGAGCGCGTGATCTCCGACGACCCGCAGGTTGACGCGCTACGCGAAGATCTCGAGGAGCGCACGTTCCAGATGATCGCCCGGCAGCAGCCCGTCGCGACCGACCTGCGGCTGCTCGTCACGACGCTGCACCTTTCCGCCGACCTGGAGCGGATGGGCGACCTCGCCCGGCACATCGCCAAGGTGGCACGCATGCGCTACCCGGAGCTCGCGGTACCCGAAGAGGTGCGCGACGTGATCTCGCAGATGGGCACCGTGGCGCTGTCGCTGGTCGCCAAGGTGGCCGACGTCATCGAGGGACGCGACGTCGCGCTGGCGCAGGCGCTCGAAGCCGAGGACGACTCGATGGACGCGCTGCACCGCAAGCTGTTCACCTTGCTGCTGTCGCCGAACTGGACGCACGGCGTCGAGTCGGCCATCGACATGACGCTGCTCGGCCGGTACTACGAGCGCTACGCCGACCATGCGGTGTCGGTGGCCCAGCGGGTCGTCTTCATCGTCACCGGCGAGCGTCCCGATCCGCTGCACAACGGCCCCGGCGCGCTGAAGATCTGAGCTGCCTCGCGAGGCAAGGGGTGGCGCACTTGGTCGCTTGTGCTCTGCTCACATCAATGTGAGCAGAGCACAAGTACCGCGCATCGCATAGGCCGACCGGGCCGACCGGGCCGACCGGGCCGACCGGGCGGACCGGGCCGACCGGGCCACAATGCTTACCGGCCCTGGTTGGCCACTGCCTGGATCGACGCGGCCGCGGCTTCGGCGTCGAGGTACTCCCCCGGCTTGGTCGGCATGAGCGTCACGGGGTCGAGCTCGTAGCGCAACGGGATGCCGGTCGGCACGTTCAGCGCGACGACGGCCTCGTTCGACAAGCCATCAAGGTGCTTGATCAGGGCGCGCAGCGAATTGCCATGCGCAGCCACCAGGACGAGCTGGCCACGCCGCACGTCCGGCACGATCGCGTCGTACCAGTAAGGCAGCATCCGCGCCAGGACGTCGGCGAGGCACTCGCTGCGCGGTACCGCTTCGAGCAGGTCGGCATACCGCGGGTCGCCGACCTGGCTGTGCTCGTCGTCGTCGGCCAGCGGCGGCGGCGGCACGTCGTACGAGCGGCGCCACAACATGAACTGGTCGTCGCCGAACTCGGCCCGCACGGCGGCTTTGTCCTTGCCCTGCAGCGCGCCGTAGTGCCGCTCGTTCAGCCGCCAGGAACGGCGCACGGGGATCCACTGCCGATCGGCGACGTCGAGGCTGATCTGCGCCGTGTCGATCGCCCGGCGCAGCAGCGATGTGTGCACCACGTCGGGCAGCAAGCCGTGATCGACGAGCAGCGCGCCGCCGCGACGAGCCTCGTCCTCACCGGCAGCGCTGAGGCCGACATCGACCCATCCGGTGAACAGGTTCTTCTTGTTCCAGTCGCTCTCACCGTGGCGGAGCAGCACGAGCGTGGGCATGCCGCCATCCTGCCTGATCAGGGTGCGACGCCCCGCAACACCGTGTCGACGATGAAGTTGACCTGCCGTTTGGTCACGGGATCCTGGTGCGTCATCACCGCGCTGATGATCGGCGAGACGAGCATGGCGATCATCCACTCCACGTCGACGTCCTTGCGGATGCTGCCCTCGTCCATGCCGCGTTCGATGATCGCCCGCATGATCGCGCGCCGCGGCGCGACGAAGCGGGCGCGGAACTCGCGATACAGATCCGGACGCTCGATGCCGTCGGCGGCGAGCCGGCGCATCAGCCCGCCGAACCGGCCGACGACCCACACCGACCGCATCCATTGCAGCATGTAGTGCAGATCGTCGCGCACGGACTCACCGGGCGGGACGTGCTCGAGATCCTTCACGCCGCAGAGGGCGTCCATGACGAGCTCGTCCTTGCCCGGCCATCGGCGATAAACGGTCGTCTTCGCGACGCCGGCGCGCGCTGCGACCGCCTCGACGGTCAGCGCTAAGTAGCCCTCCTCGGCCAGTAGGTCGACCGTGGCCTCGAGGATCGCCTCGGCGGCCGCCGCACTACGGGGCCGCCCAGGACGTCGCTCGGTGATCGACTCGATCATGGTGCTGTGACGGCTGCGTCGTCTGTTTTCGGCGTTACCGCGGTGTGCACGGCATGCTCGCGGCGTGTCGGCAGGTACACGAACGCGGCCACTGCGCCGAGCAGCCCGATCAGCCCGGCGACGATCGACGTCACCCGCATGGCGGTCACGAACGAGTCGTCGGCGTCGTCGATGAAGCCGCCGATCGCCTGCTGCGCGTGCTCGCGTTGCTGCTGCACCTGCGCAGGCGACAGGCCTGCCGACTTACCGCGCTCCTGCAATGCGCCCGTTGCCGCGCCGACGTATTCGAGGGCGCCGCCGATCGACTCGCTGGCGTCATTCTTGACGTAGGTGCTGACCTGCTGATCGGCAGGCAGCTGGGCGACGACCGCTGCCGGCTGGTCGAGTTCGCGGGCCAGTTGCGCGGGTGTGCCAGAACCCAGGTTGCCGCGGAACGCCACGGCGAGGATCGACCCGAGCACAGCGACGCCGAGCGCGGCGGCCACCTGGCGCACGGTGTTGTTCACGCCTGCGCCCGCGCCGGCCTTCTCTTTGGGGACCGCGCTCATGATCGAGTTGGTGGCCGGTGTCATGACCAGCCCCATGCCGACGCCGATGCCCCCCATGGTGATCTCGATGACCCACTGCGGCATCGTCCGAGTGGCCAGCCCGTAGGAGAGCATCGTCGCCCCGAACACGGCCAGCCCCACACCGGTCACCAAGCGCGGGCCGAAGCGCGCCGACAGCCGTGCTGACAGCGGCGAGACGATCATGACCGCTCCGGCAACCGCAAGGAGCGCGACGCCCGCGGCGAGAGCCGTGTAGCCACGTACCGCCTGCATGAAGTACGCGAGGTAGAACGTCGAGCCCATGAGCACGAAGAACGTCACCGCGATCGCGACGACACCGGCCGTGAAGTGCCGATTGCGGAACAGGTGGACGTCGATCGTCGGGTTCGGGCTATGCGCCTGCACGTAGCCGAAGACCGCCAGCAGCGCGCAACCGACCAGGATCGCACCCAGCGAGTTCCACCGCAGCCACTCGTTGCTGTTGCCACCCTGGATCACGCCGTACACGAGCACAACGAGCGCGACGATCGACAGCACGACGCCAGCCGGATCCAGCCGTCCGGGGCGCGGGTTCTTCGAGTCGGGCACCAGAAAAGCGATCGCGATGACGCCGACGACGACGAACGGCACGTTGACCAGGAAGATCGAGCCCCACCAGAAGTACTTGATCAGCGCGCCACCGGCGATCGGGCCGATTGCGATTGCCATGCCGGCCGCGCCTGCCCAGATGCCGATCGCCTTGGGGCGCTCGCTCGGCTCGAACACGTTCTGGATGATCGAGAGCGTCTGCGGCTGCACGGCGGCCGCGCCGATGCCCATGAGGGCGCGGAAGAAGATCAGCTGCGTGGGGCTGGTGGCGAACGAGCAGAGCGCTGACGTGGCCCCGAAGGCGACCATGCCGAATAGCAGCATTCGCTTACGCCCGAGCCGGTCACCCAGCACGCCGCCGGTGATCAGCAACCCGGCGAAGACGAGCGCGTAGCTGTCGACGGCCCACTGCATCTGGCTCTGCGACGCGTTCAGATCGGCCTGCACGGTCTTGAGTGCGACGTTCAAGATCGTGTTGTCGAGGATCACGACGAGCAGGCAGATGACGAGCACGCTGAGGATCAGCCACCGGCGCTTGTGGATCGTTTCCGCGTCCATCAGATCCTCCCGGGATTCGCTACGTCCGCGTATCGGATTTGCCGGTGACGAGTACAGCACAGCCACTTCCGATACGCAAGCGTTTCGAAACTTCGGTTCTTGCTGCGCTTTCAGTCAGCTGAGCGCTGCGCGAAGTCGGCGAACGCGGCCAGGTTCGCCAGCGACGCCCCGTTCTTGACCCGCCATGCCCACTCGCGCCGGATCGACGAGCCGAACCCCAGCTGCAGCAGGGTGTTGAACGAGCCGTCGGCGTACTCCAGCACCGCGCCCAGGATCCGGTCGATCTCGTCCGGGCTCACTGACGAGAGCGGCACGCGCCCGGCCAGGTAGACGTCGCCGCGGCTGTCGATCGACCATGCGACGGCGTACATCCGGGCGTTGTGCTCGAGCAGGTAGCGGTAGAACTGCTCGACGTTCTCGTCGGGCTTGCGCACCACGAATGCCTCGATGGACAGGGCATGTTCGCCGACACGGAGCCAGCAGGCCGTCTTCAGCCGGCGCGTCCCTGGCAGGTTGACCACGAACGCGTCGTCGACCCGCTCGAACTGCAAGTCGTTGTCGTGAAGCACCGACTCGATGACGTCGTGGACGGTCACCGCTCACCACCCACCACGGCGCGGACCGCGGTGAAGCTGCCGATCGCGTCCGCGTACGCGGCGAGCAGTCCGGACGTGGTGCGCTCCCACGAGAAGCGTGCCGCTTGCGAACGCGAGGCAGCCGCGAACTGGTCGAGGCGCGCCGGCGAGCGCAGCAAGTCGCCGAGAACAGTGGCCCACACCGCCGGATCATGCCCCTCGACGAGGACGCCCGACACCCCGTCGGCAACGGCTGTGGGCAGACCGCCGACGGCTGCGGCCACGACCGGCGTCCCGCAGGCTTGCGATTCGAGCGCGACGAGGCCGAACGACTCGCTGTAGCTGGGCACCACCGTGATGTCGGCAGCCCGGTAGTAGGCCGCCAGCATCGCCCGTCCGACCGGCTTTTCGAACCGGACAGTGTCGCTGATGCCGAGACCGCGGGCCATGTCGGGCAACCACTCGTCCGGACACGCGCCGCTCGGCGCGCCGATCACGACGACATACAAGCGCAGTTGCGGGTCGGTGGCCTTGATCCGTGCCGCTGCCCGGAGCAGGACGTCCGGGGCCTTGAGCGGCTGGATGCGTCCGGCGAAGAGCAGCACGTGCGCGTCCTCAGGGATGCCGAGCGCTGCCCGATCGGCCGGCGCCGGCGTGAACGTGCGCAGGTCGACGCCTGGCGGCACGATGTCGATGCGCGTCGGATCGGCTCGGTAGTGAGCGACGAGCTCGTGCGCCTCGCTGCGCGTGGACGCGACGAGCCGGTCCGCCTCGGCCACGACCTGCTCCTCGCCGACGATGCGTGAGAGCGGTTCCGGGACGTCGCCCTCGGCCAGCGCCGCGTTCTTGACCTTGCCCAGCGTGTGCGCTGTATGGACGAGCGGCACGCCCCATCGGTCGCGGGCCAGCCAGCCGACTTGTCCGGACAGCCAGTAATGCGAATGGATCAGGTCGTACCAGCCGGGCTCGTGGTGGGCCTCGGCGCGCAGCACGGCTGCCGTGAAAGCGCACATCTGTGCCGGAAGGTCACCCTTGCCCAGCCCTTCGAACGGCCCGGCCGTCACGTGCCTGACCAGGACGCCCGGGTGCATCTCGACTCGGGGCGGCTGCTCGCTGGACGTCGCGCGGGTGAATATCTCGACCTCGGTGCCGGCGTCCGCCATGCGCTTGGCGGTCTCGACGATGTAGACGTTCATCCCGCCTGCGTCACCACCGCCGGGAGCCTCGAGCGGCGAGGTGTGGACGCTCAGCATCGCGACACGTTGCACTAGGCCGGCTCCTTCCGCGTCTGCTGCGTGACGGGAACAGCGCGACCACCCCGATCATGCCCGCGGGCGGGGGTGTCGGCAGAATCGTGACCATGCCAGAACGGGGAGTCGCGGTCGTCACGGGAGCGAGCAGCGGCATCGGGGCGGCGACTGCGCGTCGCCTTGCCGCGGACGGGTACTCGGTTGTCGCGGCGGCTCGCCGGCTCGATCGGCTGGACGCCTTGGCCGCGTCGACGCCTGGTGTGCGGGCGGTGGCGCTCGACGTCACCTCGGCGGCGTCGGTCGCGTCGCTGGCCGAATCGCTGGACGACGTGGCGGTGCTCGTCAACAACGCGGGCGGCGCGCTCGGCGCCGATCCGGTCTCGACGGCCAACCCCGCCGACTGGCAGGCGATGTACGACACCAACGTGCTGGGCGTGCTGCGCGTGACGCAGGCCCTGCTGCCCGCGTTGGAACGGGGTTCCGGCGGGCACATCGTCGTCACCGGATCCATCGCCGGCCATCTCGT
>DASXRA010000212.1:0-4393 GCA_036506855.1 Jatrophihabitantaceae bacterium | reverse complement strand
GCGAACGCTAACCACAGCCCGGCGGTTGCCAACGACGAGTCGGGGTGTGCCGGTCGCCGAGGCCGCCGGAAAGCGCTTGATGTGTGCCGATCCGGGGCCAAGGCAGGCCCTGGCCAGCGATCCGCCAAGTTCGATCGCGTCTCCACAGAATCGCTCTTGACATATCAGGCTTCTTGGGTTCTGCTCTGTGGGATTTATTGGCTTTACGAGTGACTCTGTTGAAATCGCCAAAAGGTCCGGCCCACATGGAGGCACGATGGACCCCGAGACCACGCCGCCGACGGTCGGCCCGTCCCGACGGACGATGCTGTCGGGCATGCTTGCCACGGCGGCCGGCGCGGCGGTGGTCGCGCGCGCCGGTTCGGTCAGTGCTGAGCAGGTGCCCGCGTCCACACCGGGGATCCCGGCCGGCGCCATCTTGGCGCAGTCGCCTGGGCGGCGTAGTCGGGTCGGCATCTCCGTGGCCGGCGGGCTGTCGTGGGCCGTGGCGTACGACCAGCGCACGATCATCGAGCCGTCCCCGCTTGGGCTGATGCTCGGGTCGGGCGCGGCATTGGGGCCCGAGGCGCGTATCCGACAGGTGAGCCGCCGGCAGCACGACAGCACCTGGTGGCCCCTGTACGGGCGGCAAGCCGCAATCACCGATGCGTATGAGGAGGTCCGGGTCGAGCTCATCGACCCATCGAGCGGCGCCGAGTTCGCGGTGGTGGCGCGCGCCTATGACGAGGGTGTGACGCTGAGGTACGAGCTGACTGGCCGTGGCGACGTCGACCTGTCCGGCGAGGCGACGAGCTTCGCGCTACCGGACGGGGCCGTCGTCTACAGCGCGCGAGACGAGGATCCGTTCTTGCGGGTGACGCCGGGCCAGATTCCGCAGAGCGGCACCTCACACACCGATTCGGGGGCGTTGACCGACCAGCCGCTGGCGCTCGGCTACCCGGATGGGACGGCAGCGTGCATCTGCGAGTCGGCTCGGGCGCATTACCCGCGGATGATGCTCTCCGCCGACGCTGCCGATCCGACCGTGCTTCGTACGCATCTGATGCAGTACGCGGGGCGCGGTGGCTCCGCGCCGGCGGCGCCGACGTTCACGGTGACCGCGCCCTTCAGTACGCCGTGGCGGGTGATCGTGGCGGGCGCAACGGCCGCCGAGCTGGTCGACCACGCCGACCTCGTGACGACCCTCGCTACGCCGTCGACGTTGAGCGACACCTCGTGGATCCGCCCCGGTAAGGCGATCCGGGCGACCACGCTGACGACCGCGAAGGGTCTGGCATACATCGACTTCGCCTCGCTGCGCGGCCTTCGCTACATCGAGTTCGACGCGGGTTGGTATGGGCCGGAGGGCAGCTCCTCGTCTGATCCGACGAAACCGATCGCCGGGCTCGATCTGACGCAGGTCATCGCCTACGGCCAGGCCAAGGACATCGGCGTCATCCTGTATGTCAACCAGATCGCACTGACCGACCCGGCCAGCTTGTTCGCCCTGTACGAGCAGTGGGGCGTCGCCGGGCTCAAGCTGGGTTTCATTCTCGAGGGCACCCAGGCGCAGACCGACTGGATCGTCAGCGTGGCCGAGCATGCCGCAGCCCATCACCTGCTGCTGAACCTGCACGACGACCTGCGCCCGTTCGGGCAGGAACGCACCTACCCGAACTGGATCACCCTCGAAGGGGTGCGCGGCAACGAGAACTTCCCGACCGCCACGCACAACGTGACTCTGCCGTTCGGCCGCAACATCGGCGGCCCAGGGAGCCTCGGCAACACCCTGCGCTTCTTCAACGACGACGCGGCGGCACCTGACATCGACAAGATTTCCGTTCCCGACTCGATCCAGTGACCACGGTCGCCAACCTGCTTCGCCGCTTCGGCCAGGTACCTGCAGGATCGAGCAGTTGATCACGCGCGAACGGTCGGAGAACTCCGGCATCCCGACGCTGAGCTTGTCCGTCTCCTCCATCTGGGCCTTCAGCTCGGGCGGCGGTTCCTTTGCTAGGGCGACGGCATACCGCGTCCGGCGAATGCCAGCGGCGCGCCGTCGATCATGTCGCCGGTGGCGCAGGATCCGGCACGTTCCGGCTCGTAAGCCAGCCGGTAGCCCCGTTTGACAACGGTCTGGACGATGCGGGGATCGCCGAGGGCCGTGCGTAGCCGCCCGATCGCGACCTCGACGGCGTGCTCGTCCTGGCCATCGTGCGGCAGTGTGGCCAGCAACTGGGCGCGCGACACGACCCGGCCCGGGTGGTGGGCGAGCACGCGCAGCAACGCCATGGCCGTCGCGCCGAGCGGCACGAGCGTGCCGTCGACGACCGCGATGTGGCCGCGGACGCCGATCGTGTGCCCGGCGGCGGGCAGGACCAGCCCGCAGCGCGCGGGAACCTGCGCCGCGATCTCGCGGACGAGCGCGCCAAGTCGAGGCCGGTCCGGCGCGACGACGGGGATGTCGGCGCGCTGCAGCGGCGTTGCGGTTACCGGCCCGACACAGCACGCGAGCACGTCCGAGCGCAGCGCGTCGAGAGCGCCTGGCTCGTCCTTGACCGCGTGAAGGAAGCTCGCCGCGGCCGGTGCGCTGGTGAACGCGACGGCGTCGACCTGCCGGGCGGCGACGGCCGCGACGAGCCGACGTAGCGGCGTGACATCCTCGGGCGGCACCCATCGGTACACGGGCACTTCGATCAGCTCGGCACCGGCGGCGCACAGCGCCTGGACGAGATCCGGTACCGGCTCGCCGTGTAGCTGGACCGCGATGCGCTGTCCGGACAGGTCCATCCGCAGGAGGTAGTCGAGGACCTCGCTGGACGACTCGGAGTCCGGCGACCATGCCTCGGTCAGGCCGGCGGCTCGCACGGCACCGCGGGCCTTGGGGCCCCGCGTCACGACCATCGCGGCGTCGAGGCGTTCGAACAGCGGTGCGGCCAGCCCCCAGGCGTCGGTGGCCTCCATCCAGCCGCGGAAGCCGATCCCAGTCGTGACGACGACGATGTCCGGTGGCGCCGCGAGGCATCGGTGGGTGGAGGCGAGCATGTCGGCGTCGTCCGCCAGCGGGATGATCCTGATCGCTGGCGCGTAGACGATCTTGGCGCCGCGCCGCTCCAGCGCCATGCCGAGTTCCTCACGCCGCCGGGCTGCGGTGATGCCGATCGTGTAACCGCGCAGCGGCCCGACGTCGCTCATGGCAGCCTCACCTCGACCTGGCCACCGACCACGCGTACGTCGTAGATGGCGACGCGGACCGCGTCGTCGTCCAGGCATCCGCCGGTACGCAGGTCGAACGCCTGCTTGTACATGGGGGAGGCGACGGTTGGGACGTCGCCGCGGCTGCCGACGATGCCGCGGCTGAGCACGTACGCGCCGCTGAACGGGTCACGGTTGTCCAGCGCGTGCACGGCCCCGTCGTGCGTGCGGAATAGCGCCACCTGAACGCCGTCGATCAACGCGGCTACGCCTCGCTCGGGCCGCAGCCGGTCGAATGGGCACACCGTCAGCCACTGTTCGGTGAGGCGCGCGGCGGTCATCACCGCACCACCGCCAGCGGGCCGGCCGGTCGGGGCTGGCCCCGGTCGGTGACGAACGTGATGCTCGGGTCGGGTGTATCCGGCGCGTTGACGAACGACACGAACCGATTCAGCCGCTCGGGGTCGTCGAGCACGTCGGCCCACTCGTCACGGTAGGACGCGACGTGATGGGCCAGCGCCGCGTCGAGTTCGGCGCAGATGCCCAGGGCGTCGTCGACGATCACCTCGCGTACGTAGTCCAGTCCGCCGTCGAGGGACTCGATCCACGACGCCGTGCGCTGCAGTCGGTCCGCCGTCCGGATGTAGAACATCAGGAACCGGTCGATGGTGCGTACCAGGGTCTCGGTGTCCACGTCGCGCAGCAGCAGGTCGGCGTGCCGCGGCCGGAAGCCGCCGTTGCCGCCGACGTATAGGTTCCAGCCGTTCTCGGTGGCAATCACGCCGACGTCCTTGGCCTGCGCCTCGGCGCATTCTCGTGCGCAGCCCGAGACGCCGGCCTTGATCTTGTGCGGTGAGCGCAGCCCCCGGTACCGCAGCTCGAGGTCGATCGCGAGGCCTACCGAGTCCTGCACGCCGTAGCGGCACCAGGTCGAGCCGACGCATGACTTCACGGTCCGCAGGGCCTTGCCATATGCGTGTCCGGACTCGAAGCCGGCGTCGACCAGCCGTCGCCAGATGAGCGGAAGCTGCTCGACCCGGGCGCCGAAGAGGTCGATCCGCTGGCCCCCGGTGATCTTGGTGTAGAGGCCGAAATCGCGAGCCAGCTCACCGATCACGATCAGGCCCTCAGGAGTGATCTCGCCACCAGGAATCCGTGGAACCACCGAGTAAGTGCCATCGCGCTGGATGTTGGCGAGGAAGTGGTCGTTCGAGTCCTG
>DASXRA010000211.1:0-4013 GCA_036506855.1 Jatrophihabitantaceae bacterium | reverse complement strand
ACATCGCCGGTGGGCTGCACCATGCGATGCGCGGACGGGCGTCCGGATTCTGCGTCTTCAACGACGTCGTGCTCGGGATCCGCACGCTGCTCGAGGCCGGCGCGCAACGGATCGCGTACGTCGACGTTGACGTGCACCACGGCGACGGCGTGCAGGCCGCGTTCTACGACGACCCGCGCGTGCTGACGATCAGCCTGCACCAGGATCCTCGGACGCTGTTCCCGGGCACCGGCATGCCGTCCGAGATCGGCCGCGGCGCCGCCGAGGGGACGTCCGTCAACGTCGCGTTGCCGCCCGGCACGGGCGACTCGGGCTGGCTGCGCGCGTTCCGCGCGGTCGTGCCAGGAGCGGTGCGCGCATTCGGGCCGGACGTGCTGGTCACCCAGTGCGGCTGCGACACCCACCATGACGACCCGCTGGCGAACCTCGAGCTCTCCGTGGACGGTCAGCGGGCCGCGATCGGCGAGCTGCACGCGCTCGCCCACGAGGTGTCGTCCGGGCGGTGGCTGGCCCTCGGTGGTGGCGGCTACGGTCTGGTCCGCTGCGTCCCGCGCACCTGGACGCACTTGATCGCCGAGGCGTCCGGGCGGCGGGTCGACCCGGCAACGTCGATCCCGCCGGGTTGGGCGAACCACGTCCGAGGCTTCGGCGGCCACCCGCCACAGCGCATGGGGGAACTGCCCGACGGGACGCAGCCGACCGCGGAACCCTGGGCGCCGGGCGGCGACTCGTGGCTCGACCGGGCGATCGGCGCAACCCGGCAGGCAACGTTCCCGCTGCTCGGCCTCGACCCGCACGACCCACGCGACTAGTCGCGACCGATCGCGCAACTTCTGGCGGTCTGAGGCCGCCAGAAGTTGCGCGATCGGAGAAACGCCGTGCCGCGTCAACCGATTCGCGGACGGTTGCCCTTCTCCTGGTGCGGCACGCTCTGGTTCCCGGTCGGCACGGCGGGCAACGGAAGTTGGGTGGCGGCGAACTGCGCCAGGTTGTACTGGCCGGCCGTTCCGGGCAGCGCAGGCGCGTCCGTGCCGGCGTTGAACCGGAACGCCGAGGTCAGGTCACCGACGAGCCCGCGCCGCCACTCGCTGATGTTCGGCTCCTTGACGCCGGTGATCAGCTCCAGGAAGCGCAGCTGCGAGGTGTGGTCGGACAGCTCCGAGCAGACCCAGCCGCCCACCGTCCACGGCGAGATGACGATGGCCGGGACGCGAAAGCCCAGCCCGATCGGCAGCCCGCCGCCCACGGTGCCGGTCGCGGAGGTCTTGAACACGAACTCGTCCGGCGTGCCGGCGGGTGGCGTCTGCGGCAGGACGTGGTCTAACATGCCGTCGTTCTCGTCGTAGCTCAGGATGAACACCGTCTTGGCCCAGACGTCCGGGTTGGCGGCGATGGCGTCGATCTTGCTGGCGACAAACGCCGCACCGGCCGCGGGCAGGTTGGCCGGATGCTCGTCGAACGCCGACGGCGGCAGGATCCAGCTGACGGTGGGCAACTGGTCGTTCATCGCGTCGTACTCGAACTGCCCGGTCGGCGTCACGGCCATGCCCTGGTCGAACAGCGGTGAGCCGGCTTGAGCCTCGGAGTACTGCTTGTACTTCTGGAAGGTCGGCAGGCCGGTCGCACCGCCCGGCTCGTGATAGACCTTCCAGCTCACGCCCGCCTCGACCAGCCGTTCCGGGTAGGTCTTCCACGAGTAGATGCCGGTTGGCGCGCTGGTCGTGAGCGACGGCCCGCCGAAATCGCCGTCGGGGTCGATGGTGCCGGCCAGCCACATGTTGCGGTTCGGCCCCGTCGGCCCGAGCACCGAGCAGTGGTAGGCGTCGAGGATGGTGAACGCGTCGGCAAGCGCGTACTGGAACGGGATGTCCTCGCGGACGAAGTACCCCATCGTGTACGGCCCGTTGCTGCCGTCGGCCTGCATGTGTGCAGGCACCCAGTTGTCCATCGCTCCGCCGTGCCAGGCCGCGTGCTGCACCTCCCAGGCGTGGCTCATCGACGGGATCGACTGCGCGGCGCTGATCCGGGTGTTGAGCCGGTACGGCAGGAGGTAACCGTCCGGGTTGGCCGGGTCGGGCTGGAAGAACACCGGCTTGCCGCCCGGCAGGCGCAGCGCGTCCGGGTCGTCGAAGCCGCGTACCCCCGACAGCGTGCCGAAGTAGTGGTCGAAGCTGCGGTTTTCCTGCATGAGCAGGACCACATGCTTGATGTCGTCGAGCCGGCCATCGGTCGGCGGCGGCGAGGCCAGCGCCTTGCGCACGTTCGGTGGCAGCGCGAGCGAGGCGGCGGCCATGCCGCCTACGGCTGCGGCTGAGCCGAGCAGGCGGCGGGGGGTGATGCCGGTTTCCTCGGTTGCTTCAGCATTCACGGGGGATTCCTCTCGACGAGTCCGCGAGAGACGCTGGTGCCCGCGCGCGGCGGTTCGCCGAGCAGGCCTTGACCGGTGGCTGAACGTTTCGCGAATTTCAGCGCGACTTGACCGGCTGCCACATCCGCTGGTGCGGAGTCGGATGCTGCTCGTCGACGTAGATCGCCCCCTCGCGCACGAAACCGTGGCGTGCGTAGAGCGGCACCGCCGGCTCGCGGGCCTCGAGCCAGAGCGTCCCGCCGCCGCTGGCCGCGACGGCCTCGATCGCGGCAGCCACCACCGCCGATCCGATGCCGGCGCGTCGCCGCTCGGGTGCGGTGGCCATCTGGCGTAGCCGCCAGGACGGGTGCTCGCCCGGGCGCCACGGGCAGGGCGCCGGGTAGACGAAGCACGTGCCGATGACGGTGTCGCCGTCGAGTGCGGCGATGTGGATCGCGTCCGCGAGCTCGTCGCCGGGCAGCGGGTCGTCCACGCCGAGGTTCGGCCGCAACACGGCGCGACGCAGATCCCGGGTACGCGCCTGGTCGACGACCTCGATCCGCACCCGGCCGTGGCTAACTGGCGCGGCGGCGCCGGCCATGGCGGGCGCGCAGGTAGTCGGCGACGACGTACTCGCCGAGTGCCCCGCGGTTGGGCAGGAACACCCGGCCGCCGTTGCGCCGGCCCAGCTCGTGCATGAACGACACCAGCCGCGGCTCGTCGTCGAGCATGAACACGTTGATCGTCGCGCCCCGCCGCGTGCACCGCTCGACCTCGGCGAGCGTCGCGGCGATCGTCTCGCGCGTGGGCGGCCAGGCGAAGTCGGCGAATCCGTCGCCCGCGAGATGCGCGGTCGGCTCGCCGTCGGTGATCACCAGGATGACGGGCTCGGCGTCGCGGTGCCGGTCGAGATAGCGGCGAGCCATCATCAGCGCGTGCTGCAGGTTGGTGCCCTGTACGCGGTCCCAGTCGTGGTCGATCAGCGCCCGCGGGCTCATCACCCTTGCGTAGTCGGAGAAGCCGATGATCTCGATCGAGTCCTGCGGGTACTTCGACGTCACCAGCGCGTGCAGCGCCAGGGCCGTCGTCTTCGCCTCGCCCCAGGTGCCGCGCAGCTCCATCGAGTAGGACATGTCGACGAGCAGGGCCACTGCCGCGGAGCTGCGCCGCTCGGTTTCGGCGACCTCGAAGTCATCGGCGGCGAGCCGGACGGGCGACCCGCCGCCGCGCTGCACGGCGTTGCGCACCGTGCGGACGACGTCGATGGGCTGCTCGTCGCCGAAGCGCCATTCGCGGGTCGCGCCGGTGACCTCGCCCGCTGCGCCGGCGTCGCGGACGTCATGGTCGCCGCGCCGCCCGGAGTCGAGCGTCGAGAACACGCGGCGCAGCGCGCTGGCACCGAGCCGCCGCAGCGCGCGCGGCGTGAGTTGCAGGCCGTCGCTGCCGCGTTCGAGATAGCCCTGACGCTGCAGCTCGCGCTCGATGCGCCGCAGCTGTTCCAGGTCGTCGACCGCCTGCTGGCCGAGCGCCCGCTGGACGAGCTCCTCGTCGATGTCGTCCAGGCTGGCGCCCGGATAATCCTGTAGAGCCAGGTCGGCCAAGTCGTCTACCTCGGCGAGCTCGGCCAGTGCTTCGGTCGCGTCCGAAAAACCCATCGGGTCCGAGC
>DASXRA010000210.1:0-28279 GCA_036506855.1 Jatrophihabitantaceae bacterium | reverse complement strand
GGCCGCGGAGGTCGACCGGCTCCTCGCCCGGCTGGTCGACGAGCTGCCGTCCGACACCGCGCTGCTCGTCACGGCCGATCACGGCGGCATCAACGTTCCGGCCGGCAAGCGTATCGACGTCGATGCCGACCGAAGTCTGCGAGCCGGCGTGCGCGTCATCGCGGGCGAGCCGCGAGTCCGGTACGTGCACACGTACGCAGGCGCTCAGGACGACGTGCTGGATGCGTGGCGGTCGGTGCTCGGCGCCGCGGCGCAGGTCGTCACGCGTGACGAAGCCGTGGGCGCAGGCTGGTTCGGCCCGGTACCGCAAGCACATCTGGCGCGCATCGGCGACATCGTCGCGGTCTGCCAGGACCGGTACGTCCTGCTCGCCACGAAGCACGAGGACAAGCGAGTCGGCAAGCTCGTCGCGTACCACGGCGCGATGACTGCGGAGGAGACCGCGATCCCGCTGATCGTCCACAGTGGACAGTGAGCCCCGAACTACAGCTCTGGCTCGACCACCTGCGGCGTGACTTCGCGCCGGTCGCGGTTGAGGATTGCCAACGCGTCGGCCGGGAACGGTGGGGGAGTACCGCCGAAGGACGGGCACCGGGCCTGGTGGTCGCACCAGTCGCACAGCCTGCTCGGGCTCGGCCGGAAGTCGCCTTTCTCGGTCGCGCGAGCGATGGCCGTCCAGATTGCCTTGAGCGTGCGTTCGAACCGGACGAGCTCGTCGGCTTCCGGCGAGTAGGTCAACGTGTCGCGGTCGGCGAGGTAGATCAGCTTCAGCTGCCGCGGCACGACGCCGCGGGTACGCCACAGCACGAGCGCGTAGAACTTCATCTGGAACAGCGCCTTGGCTTCGAACGCCTCGCGCGGGATCGTGCCGGTCTTGTAGTCGACGACGCGCATGTCGCCCGCGGGCGAGATGTCGAGCCGGTCGACATATCCGCGCAGCCGCAGCCCGTCGACGACCGCCTCGACGAGTTCCTCACGGGCCGCGGGTTCGAGCGCGGCCGGATCCTCCAGGTCGAAGTAGCTCGCGACGAGGTCGCGCGCGGAGTCGAGCCAGCCAGACAGCGCCGCGCCCTCGACGTCGTCGGCGAACAGCGTGCCGAGCGCGGGTTCCTCGGCGAGCAGGTGCTGCCAAGCCGGCTCGACCAGGTTTGTCGCGGCGGATAGCGTGCGCTCGCCGGACGGCAGGTCGTAAAGCTGCTCGAGAACGGCGTGGACGACGGTGCCACGCGCGGCGGCCGGAGACGGCGCTTCGGGTAGACGATCGATCGCGCGGAAGCGGTAGAGCAGCGGGCACGTCTTGAAGTCCGACGCGCGCGAGGGCGACAACGATCCGATCACCGCCTCGGCCACCGGGCCGGTTGCCACCACCGTGTCGCTCATGAACCGAACAGTAGAACGGCCCCCCGACAGTTTGTGCCAGGCGCATCCGTCACAGCCAGTGAATCCGTCCCAGCGGCCAGATGATCAGGAATGCGCGGCCGATGATCGAGGACTTCTTGATCGGCCCGAAGACCCGGCTGTCGGTCGAGTCGCAGCGATTGTCGCCCATGACGAACACGTCGCCTGCCGGAACGGTGACCGCGGCGAAGTCCTGAGTCCCGTCGCACACGCCGTTCACGTACGGCTCCTCGAGCAAGCGGTCACCGATCCACACCTTGCCGTCGCGGCCGCGCACGGTCTCACCGGACAGCCCGATCACGCGCTTGATCAGCACCTTTTCACTGGCGTTGACCGACGGCGGGCGCCGGAACACCACCACGTCGCCGCGGTGAACCGGGTGCAGCTTGTAGGAGAGCTTGTCGACGAGCAGCCGATCGTCGTTGCAGCCGGTGCAGCCGTGCAGCGTCTTTTCCATCGACTCGGACGGGATCCAGAACGGCTCGACCACGAACGTCCGCAGGGTCACCGCCAGCATGCCGGCCACCGAGATCAGGACGAGTACGCGGACAATCAGGCCGAACCGGTGCTCGCGCTTACCGGGCCGGCGCGACTCGCCGCGAGTCCTGGCAGCGTCTGGACGCACGCGCTCGATGAGCTGCGTTTCGGCGACGGGCGACGCGATCCTCGGTGCCTGATGATGCCCGGGCTCAGCGTGGTCGACGCGGGCATGACGACCCTTGGGTTTGCCACGGCGCGCGGCAACCTGAGCCTCTATGCGGCTCCGCAGATCGTCGGTGTCGCTCACTGCCCGTATACGCTAACCCGGCGAGCTGTGCAGCGCGCCGTAGCATCGCGGTGATGAGTGCGAACGACCCTCCCGGCCCGGTGCCACGGCGGCTGCTGCATGTCGGCAGTTTTCGCCGGGTTCCCCTGTATTTCGCGCCCTCGTGGGTGCTGATTGCCGCACTCATCACGGTCACGTACAACGGCTACATCTATGACCGGGTCGACCGGATTAGTCGTCCGACGTCGTATGTCGTGGCGTTTGGATTCGCCGTTCTGTTGGCACTCTGCGTGCTCGCCCATGAACTTGGTCATACGGCGGTCAGCCTCGCGCTCGGGCAGCCCGTGCGGCGCGTCGTCATCTTCCTGCTCGGCGGCGTGTCGGAGATCGAGGGCGAGATCCGCCGGGCTCGCGACGAGCTGCTGATCGCGATCGCCGGGCCGCTCTCCTCGCTGGCAATCGGCGGCGGCTGCTGGCTCGCGCACGGGTTCGCGCCAACGGATTCGGTGCTGTCCGTGCTGCTGCTCCTGCTGACGTTGAGCAACCTGCTGGTCGCCGGGTTCAACCTGTTGCCTGGCCTGCCGCTCGACGGCGGACGCGCCCTCCGTGCCGGCATTTGGCGGCTGACGCGGTCACGGCTGACCGGCACGAGGTTCGCCGCCTGGGGTGGCCGGGTCGTCGCCGTCTTGGTGGCGGGATGGGCCGTGCTGCTGGACGCCGGCGGCGGCGCCTGGAGCGTCGGGACGGGGGTGCTCGGGCTCGCACTCGGCGCCTTCATCTGGATCGGCGCGACGCAGTCGCTGCGGTACGCCGAACTACAGGAGCGCTTGCCGCGTGTATCGATGCGCCGACTGGTACGTCCCGGTGTGCTCGTGCACGCCGACGTACCCGTCGCCGAGGCGCTTCGCCGTGTTTGGCAGGCCCAGGCGCGCGCCCTGGTGGTGGTCGACTCGGCCGACGAGCCACGCGCGATCGTCGACGAGGCGCGTATCGGTGCCGTCCCGCCCGAGCGCCGCCCGTGGGTCGCGGTGTCCGAGGTTGCCCGGCCGATCGAGCCGGGCATGGTGCTCGGCGTCGACCTGTCCGGCGACGGGCTGCTCGATGCGCTGCGCGACACGCCCGCACACGAGTACCTGGTCGTGCACCGCGACGGTTCGCTCGCCGGGATCCTGGCGGCGGCCGACCTGGTCGCCGCGCTGACCCGTCCGGCCGCATGAGTAGCGCGCTGTTCGCCGAGGGAGAGCGAGTACAGCTGACCGACCCGAAGGGGCGCCTGCACACCGTCATTCTTACGGCGGGAAAGCAGTTCCACACCCACCGCGGGGCGATCGAGCACGACGCGCTGATCGGCTTGCCCGAAGGCAGTGTCGTCACGTCGACCGGCGGCACCGACTACTTGGCGCTGCGTCCGCTGCTCGCCGACTTCGTGCTGTCGATGCCGCGCGGTGCTGCCGTCATCTACCCCAAGGACGCGGCACAGATCGTCATGCTCGGCGACATCTACCCGGGTGCGACCGTGGTCGAGGCCGGGGCCGGTTCGGGCGCGCTCACGTGCTCCCTGCTTCGCGCGGTCGGCCCGGCCGGGCGCGTGATCTCCTACGAGATTCGCACCGACCACGCCGAGGTGGCGACGCGCAACGTCGAGGCGTTCTTCGGCGGGCGCCCGGACAACTGGACGTTTCGCATCGGCGACCTCGCCGAGCACCCGGCCGACGAAGTCGCCGACCGGGTCATCCTCGACATGCTGTCGCCGTGGCTGGTTCTGGACGCTGTGTCCGCGGCGCTGCGCCCCGGTGGCGTGCTGATCGGGTACGTCGCGACGACGACGCAGCTGTCGCGGCTCGTCGAGGCGCTGCGCGAACGGGGTGGCTACACCGAGCCCTCGGCTTGGGAGTCGTTCGTGCGCGGATGGCATGTGGTGGGTCTGGCGGTACGCCCCGAGCACCGGATGATCGGGCATACGGCGTTCCTCGCGACCGCCCGCCGGCTGGCACCCGGGGTCATCGCGCCGACTCGCCAGCGTCGCCCGGCCAAGGCCGTCGAACCTGTCGAAGCCGACGACGACGCCTAGTACTTGCCCTTCCATGCGAGCGGCCAGGTGACCGGCCCGAGAATGCCGGTCGCGCGCAGGTGATTGAGGCGCTGGATCCGCTTGACCACGGCGAGGGTGTTCTTGCCGAACTGGCCGGTGCCGGTCAG
This sequence comes from Jatrophihabitantaceae bacterium, assembly GCA_036506855.1. Classification (GTDB taxonomy): domain Bacteria; phylum Actinomycetota; class Actinomycetes; order Mycobacteriales; family Jatrophihabitantaceae; genus DASXRA01. Next base: position 23,916 of record DASXRA010000210.1, on the reverse strand, counting down.
CGCCGCGCCGCGGGCCTTCATCCGCAGCTGCCACGTGCGGATGTTCAGGCTGTGGTCGCCGATCGAGTAGTACTTGCCGGGCCAGCGCGGAGCTGCGACCGGCTTCGGTTTCGGCTTCGCAACTGCCGTCGTGTACCTACCGGTCCAAGCGAGTGCCCACGTCTTCGGGCCCAGCACGCCCGTGACGGGCAGGTGGTTGAGGCGCTGGACTCGCTTGACCGTGGCCAGGGTGTTCGTGCCGAACCGGCCGGTGCCGGTCAGCGGCGCACCGCGCGACTTCATCTTCAGTTGCCACTGCCGCAGGCCCGCACTGTGCGCGCCGAACGTGTAGTACGTACCAGGCCACGCGTGCGATGCCGGGGGGAGGCCGCCGCCTGGCACCTGGATGTCGCTGATCCGCCCGGACCGTGCGTCGGCGTCCTCGTGCAGCCCAAGGATGCTCGCGCACTGCCACGGTTGCCAGCCGCGCATCCGGTAGAGGATCAGCGCCCGCGCGTCCTGCTCGCCGGCGGAGGCCTGATACGGGTAACCCGATCCGCCGACGCTGCGCCAGGTCGCCAGATCGAACTGGTATGCCCCGTAGTGGGCGTTGCCGGTGTTGATCGAGTAGTTGTTGCCCGACTCGCAGACGCGTAGCTGGTGCCAGGCGTCGGCGGACGGGTCGGCCCGCGCCGTGGACGACGGCACGAGAACCATGAGGGTGCCGGTGATCAGCGCGGCGCAGATGCCGAGCGCCGTGAGACGAGGCGTGCTGAGGCGTGCCATGGACGATCCTTCCCCGTGCCCGAGGAGGGAATGCCCTCGGCTGACAGCGCGGAGCTCTCATCGGTGTCAGCCTGGGCCGACCTGGGTGGCCGCCGGATAGCGCGACCGCGCACCACCGTACGTCGACGTCCCAATATTCACAAGGGCCTCACCAAACACACCAGTATCAGCGATGGCGCGGCGATATCCACGCAAGACACGCGGGGCAATCGTGCGACGTCAGGCGGCCGGGCCGGCGACCTCGCCGCCGTCAGAGGCGCGCACGACATGGATGCACGCGCCGGGGCACTCCTTGGCCGAGTCGATCACGTCCAGGCGAAGTCGCTCGGGCACGTCCGCGGACGCTCCGGACTGCGCGAGCAGGGCACCGTCGCCGTCCTTGACGTAGGCGAGGCCGTCGACATCGAACTCGAACACCTCGGGGGCGTACTGCACGCACAGACCGTCACCGGTACACAGGTCTTGATCGATCCAGACACGAAGCGGCTGACTCAAGTCTGCGAGATCCTCTCTGATCCGTCGGCCGCCGCAACGCCAGCGGCGGGCCGTCGCAATCGAGCGTAGATCCCGCCACGATTCGACCGGCTGTGTAGGGTGGATTTTCGCGAACCACACGAGTGGAGGTGGCCGCATGGCTCACGAGTCCGACGAGACGATCCGCTCGAATGACCCCGGCGACGACCAGGTGCACGAGGCGCGCAGGCGCACGGCATTTCTCGAGCAAGAGGTCGAGTTGCTGCGGGCAAAAGTGGCGGAGTCTCCGCGGCATATGCGCATTCTCGAAGAGCGGCTGGCCGACGCGCAGGCTCGGGTCGCGAGCCTTGGTGAACGCAACGACCGCCTGGTCGACACGCTGCGCGAGGCGCGCGACCAGGTGGTGTCGCTGAAGGAGGAGATCGACCGGCTCGCCCAGCCGCCGAGCGGCTACGGCGTGTTCCTCGAGGCTTTCGACGATGGCACCGTCGACATCTTCACCAGCGGCCGGAAGCTGCGCGTCGCGGTCTCACCCGACGTGGCCACCGACGAGTTGCAGCACGGCCAGGAGGTCATGCTCAACGAGGCGATGAACGTCGTCGCCGCGCGCGGCCACGAGCGGGCCGGCGAGGTCGTGATGCTCAAGGAGTTGCTCGAGGACGGCGAGCGCGCACTGGTCATCGGGCATGCCGACGAGGAGCGCGTGGTCCACCTCGCCGACATCCTTCGTGAGCAGCCACTGCGCAGCGGCGACTCGCTGCTGCTCGAGACTCGCTCGTCCTACGCGTACGAGCGGATCCCGAAGAGCGAGGTAGAGGAGCTCATCCTCGAAGAGGTCCCCGACATCGACTACACCGACATCGGTGGCCTGACCCGCCAGATCGAGGCGATCCGCGACGCCGTCGAACTGCCGTTCCTGCATGCCGATCTGTTCCGCGAGCACGAACTGCGCCCGCCAAAGGGAATCCTGCTCTACGGCCCGCCCGGCTGTGGCAAGACGCTCATCGCCAAGGCGGTCGCGAACTCGCTCGCCAAGCAAGTCGAGAAGGTGCGTGGCAACGGCTCGACCGCGAAGTCGTTCTTCCTCAACATCAAGGGCCCTGAGCTGCTGAACAAGTACGTCGGCGAGACCGAGCGGCACATCCGGCTGGTCTTCCAGCGCGCTCGCGAGAAGGCGAGCCAGGGCACCCCGGTCATCGTGTTCTTCGACGAGATGGACTCCGTGTTCCGCACCCGCGGATCCGGCGTCTCCTCCGACGTCGAGAACACGATCGTGCCGCAGCTGCTGAGCGAGATCGACGGCGTCGAGGGGCTCGAGAACGTGATCGTGATCGGCGCGTCCAACCGCGAGGACATGATCGACCCGGCGATCCTTAGGCCAGGACGCCTCGACGTCAAGATAAAGATCGAGCGACCCGACGCCGAGGCGGCGCGTGACATCTTCTCGAAGTACATCACGCACACGTTGCCGATCCATGCCGACGATCTCGCCGAGCATGGCGGCGACATCAGCGCGACCGTCGACGCGATGATCCAGCGCACAACCGAGCGGATGTACTCCGAGACCGAGGAGAACCGTTTCCTCGAGGTCACGTACGCCAACGGCGACAAGGAGACGCTCTACTTCAAGGACTTCAACTCCGGCGCGATGATCCAGAACATCGTCGACCGGGCCAAGAAGATGGCGATCAAGGACGTCCTCACCACCGGTGCCCGTGGGCTGCGGGTGCAGCATCTGCTCGCCGCCTGTGTCGATGAGTTCCGCGAGAACGAGGATCTGCCGAACACCACGAACCCCGACGACTGGGCGCGGATCTCCGGCAAGAAGGGCGAGCGGATCGTCTACATCCGCACCCTCGTGTCGGGCAAGGGCCCCGACGCAGGCCGCTCCATCGACACCGTCGGAAACACGGGCCAGTACCTGTAGGGGTCAGTCAGTCGCTGCGGGCGCGGGTGGCGGCGCGGCTGCGGGCGCGGGCAAGACGCGCCTCGAGCAGGCGAAACGAAGCGTCGTTGAGCCAGGCGACGACGTCGTCGGCGTGGGCTCGGGCAGCGGGCGCGACAGGCCGCGCGGACACGTGCGCCGGCGCAACACCGGTGCGTAGCGGGTTGCTCTTCACGAGGCCCCTCCATCCTGCCGGACGCGGCCGCGAACATCTGCGCGTCAACCGTAATGACGCTCTGCGCACCCCAACCGATGCTTCGAGAGCCGAACCGTTGCCACATCGTTAGCTACCCGTTGCTGCCAGAACAACGGAGGGCCGGCCAGGCGCCCGGATACATCCTTCGCGAACAAGGCCGGGGCCGTAGCCTTGGGGAATGAGCGTTCGGCGGGTCATGGGCACCGAGGTCGAGTACGGCGTGAGCCTGCCCGGCCAGCCGTCGGCAAACGCGATGCTGCTGTCGGCGCAGGTGGTCAACGCCTACGCGAGTACGCTGCCGGCCGGTCGGGCCCGCCGCGCTGCCTGGGATTTCGAAGAGGAGTCACCGCTGCGTGACGCCCGCGGTTTCGAACTCGGCGGGGGCGCCGGTGTCGCCCAGGAGTTCATCGAGGCCGAAGAGGACGCGGGGATGGCCAACGTCATCCTGCCCAACGGGGCTCGCCTGTATGTCGACCACGCCCACCCGGAGTACTCGACGCCGGAGGTCACGACGCCGCTCGACCTCGTCCGGTGGGACAAGGCGGGCGAGTTGATCATGGCCGATGCTGCACGGCGGGTGGCGTCGATGCCGGGGGTCGGCACGCAGATCAACCTGTACAAGAACAACACCGACAACAAGGGCGCGTCCTACGGCGCCCACGAGAACTACCTGATGAGCCGTTCGACGCCGTTCGTGTCGATCGTGCGCCACCTCGTCCCGTTCTTCGTCTCGCGTCAGGTGATCACCGGCGCGGGCCGGGTCGGTATCGGTCAGGACGGCCGGACGGCCGGTTTCCAGCTCTCCCAGCGCGCCGACTTCTTCGAGGTCGAGGTCGGCCTCGAGACCACGTTGAAGCGCCCCATCATCAACACCCGTGACGAGCCGCACGCCGACGCCGACCGCTACCGCCGCCTGCACGTCATCGTGGGCGACGCCAACTTGTCGGAGATCTCGACCTACCTCAAGGTCGGCATGACGTCCCTGGTGCTGGCGATGATCGAGGACGCGTTCCTGCCCGACGACCTCGGCATCGCACAGCCGGTGCGGGAGCTGCACGAGATCTCGCACGACCCGACCCTCACGCACCTCATCCGGCTGGCGGACGGTCGCAAGATCACGGCTATCGGCTTGCAGGGCGAGTACCTCGACCGCGCGCGCAAGTTCGTCGACGACCGCTACGGCGAGGATGCCGACACCCAGACGCGCGACATATTGGCTAGGTGGGAGTCGGTACTCACCCGGCTCGAGGCCGATCCGATGCAGCTCGCCGACGAACTGGACTGGGTCGCCAAGCTGCGCCTGCTCAACGGCTACCGCGACCGAGACGAGCTCGACTGGGACTCGTCGCGGCTTCAGCTCGTCGACTTGCAGTACGCCGACGTGCGTCCCGGCAAAGGCCTCTACCACCGCCTCGTCGCCCGGGGCGCCATGAAGACGTTGCTACCGGAGGGGGTCGCAGCAACGGCCATGTCGACGCCGCCGGACGACACGAGGGCGTTCTTCCGCGGTGAGTGCCTGCAGCGGTACGGCGCCGCCGTCGCTGCCGCGTCGTGGGACTCGGTCATCTTCGACGTGGGGCGCGAATCCCTGGTGCGGGTGCCGACCCTCGAGCCGCTTCGCGGTACCCGAGCTCACGTCGGCGAACTGCTCGACCGGTGCCCGACGGCTGCCTCACTCATCGAGGCCCTGGTCGGCCCGCGGTAGCGATAGTCGCCCAACCGAACTCAGATCCAGCTCTCGCTCTGCGACATGAGCTCACCGCCTTCCATCCGTGGGAATGGTCATCGCGGGGTCTAGATCCAGCTCTCGCTCTGCGACATCGAGGCTCACCTCCCGCCCGATCGAGGTTTGGCTGCCATCTCACGGTTGGTCGACGGGTTCATGACCCGCCACGTTCTGCATACGGATCGTTCTGTCCGGTAATGACACAGACGGACGGATGGGATAGCGTTCGTCTCGCGTCATCGGGGGGCGTACGGGGGCCGACGTGACCGAGAGCGAAGTGTCGACGGAGCGGAGAGCATCGGCAGTGTCCAGACGATGGGCACTCTGGAGCCTGCCGCGCCGGCTCGTCGCCCTTGTCGTGTCGGTTGATGCTGTTGCAGTAGCACTTATGGTATATGCGATTGTCACCGACTCGGTTACGAACGCAGACCTTGTCCGATTCAGCGTGCTGGTCTTGCTGAGCGTCGCGTACATCGAGGTATCTCGGCAAATCGAGTTCCAGCGCCGGCTCATCGCCGCCGGCTCAGCGCATGTCGACGTCACCTCGGTCTGGCTGTTCGCCGGAGCCCTGATTCTTCCGCCGAGTCTCGCCGTGATTGCGGTAGTCGCAAGCTTCGCTCACCTGTGGGCCCGCTCGTGGAGTCGTGTCGATGGCGCGCGACCCTACCGTGTCGTGTACAGCGCCGCTGGGGTCGCGCTCACCTGCTTCGCCGTCTCGACGATGCTGCGGCACATCGACCCGGCCGGCATCTTCTGGTCCACACCGATCGCGACAGCCGGCCTCATCGTGCTCAGCGTCTGCGTGTACCGGCTCGTCAACCGCAGCATCGTCGCGATCGCGGTGATTGCCAGCACGGGTGCCCCGGTGCGGGCCGCACTCGTCGGGCGGTGGTCTGACCACGCGCTGGAGCTGGCGACGCTTGCGCTCGGCGCGGTCACCGCCGGATGCGTCGTGTACGCGCCGTGGTTCGTGGTCATGGTGCTGCCCGCGGTGTTCCTGCTCCAGCACCAGAACCTGATCAAGGAGCTCGTCGAGGCAGCGACGATGGACGTGAAGACCGATCTGCTCAATGCCACGACGTGGCGTCAGCTCGCCGGCCGCGAGCTCGCCAGGGCCGAGCGTGGCGATCAGAGCGCCGCGATCCTGCTCATCGACATGGATCACTTCAAGCAGATCAACGACACGCACGGTCATCTGGCCGGCGACGACGCCCTGCGCGCGGTCGGGGAAGCCCTTGCCGACGAGCTTCGCGGGTACGACGCCGTCGGACGCTTCGGCGGTGAGGAGTTCGTCGCGCTGCTGCCCGAGGTCGGCGTCGACGATGCGCCCGGGATCGCCGAGCGGGTGCGCCGGCGGATCGAGTCGCTCCGGGTGGTCGACGGCGGCGCGGACGCTCGCCAGGTGCCGCTGAGCGCCTCGGTCGGCGTTGCGGTCTATCCCGGGCACGGCACCGAACTCGACTCGCTCATCCGATCCGCCGATCGAGCCCTGTACGCCGCCAAGGACGCCGGACGCAACGTGGTGTGCGTTGCGGCGGCACCGGTGCCCCGGTCGGCCTGACCCGACGCCGGGTATGTGCGATTAGCGCTCGCCGCGATACCGGCCGTTGCCGGACGGCTTTCGGCAAACTGTCATCGATACGTCACCATGTCGAGCTAGGGTGAAGTTCGACCGGTACCGGCCAGCACAGGGAGTCGACATGCCCACTCACGACAGCGGCCAGAGCCGCCCACAGCGCCAGCCCGAAAACGCCGATGAGGTCGATGTCGACGCCACCTCTGATGTCGCCGAACGGCAGGAGAAGCTCACCGAGGACGTCGACGCGTTGCTCGACGAGATCGACGACGTGCTCGAAACCAACGCCGAGGATTTCGTCCGGTCCTTCGTGCAAAAGGGAGGGGAGTGACGGCGCGCTCCGGGTGACCGCGATCATCATCCTGCGCGTGACATGACTCCCGCGCGCATAGGTAGGGTCGTGGCCAGCAGTCGACATTGAGGGAGCGTCGTGAGCATCGACCGGTACACCGGCGCAGCCGCCATTCAGAGCATGCTGCGCTACGCAACCTCTCCCGGATCGTCGTCCTTCACCGACTTCCTGAGCGCGGCCGCGCCAGATCTGCTGCCGCGCCAGCGCCTGCTGCCCGCCGGCGAGCTCGCCACGCACGGCACGACGATCGTCGCAGCCACCTTCACCGACGGCGTCATCATGGCCGGCGACCGGCGCTCCACGATGGGAAATCTCATCGCGCAGCGCGATATGGAGAAGGTCTTCGCGTCCGACGAGTACTCGCTGGTGGGCATCGCCGGAACGGCCGGCCTGGCTGTCGAGATCGTGCGTCTCTACCAGGTCGAGTTGGAGCATTACGAGAAGATCGAGGGCACCCACCTCACCCTTGACGGCAAGGCCAACCGGTTGGCCACGATGATCCAGGGCAACCTCGCGATGGCTATGCAGGGGCTGGCCGTCGTTCCGCTCTTCGCCGGCTTCGACATCGACGCCGACGATCCGGCGAACGCCGGACGGATCTACAGCTTCGATCCGGCCGGTGGGCGCTTCCCCGAGCGGTACTACGACTCGATCGGATCGGGCTCGCTGTTCGCGAAGGGATCGTTGAAGAAGCGATGGCGTCCTGCCCTCGACCGCGCCGGCGCGATTCGCGTCGCCGTCGAGGCTCTCTACGACGCTGCCGATGACGACTCGGCCACCGGCGGGCCGGACCTGAACCGCCAGATCTTCCCGGTCGTCATGCTGGCGACCGCCGAAGGCACGGCGCGCGTCGGCGATTCCGAGCTCGACACGATCGTGCGCGCGATCCTCGACGAGCGCCGCGACCAGCCCGGCTCCTGACCCCCCGTCCCGATCACCTCGACCTTGCGGAGACCACGACCATGACGATGCCGTTCTACGCGTCGGCCGAGCAGATCATGCGCGACCGCTCGGAGTACGCGCGCAAGGGCATCGCACGTGGCCGCAGCGTCGTCGTGCTCACCTACGCCGACGGCATCCTGTTCGTCGCCGAGAACGCCAGCTCGGCGCTGCACAAGGTCAGCGAGATCTACGACCGCATCGGGTTCGCCGCGGTCGGCAAGTACAACGAATTCGAGAACATGCGCGTCGCGGGCATCAGGCTGGCCGACCTGCGCGGGTACTCCTACGATCGCCGCGACGTCACGGCCCGAGCCTTGGGCAACGCGTACGCGCAGACGCTGGGCCAGATCTTCACCGATCAGCAAAAGCCCTATGAGGTCGAGCTGTGCGTCGCCGAGGTCGGTGCCACGTCCGACGAGGACCAGATGTATCGCGTCTCCTACGACGGCACGATCGTCGACGAGCCCGACTTCCTCGTGATGGGTGGGCAGGCCGAGGCGGTCACCACCGAGATGCGCCGGACCTACGAGGCCGGGCTGCCGCTCGCCGAGGCGTTGGCCGTGACAGTGCGCGCGCTCGGGTCAGTCGGCGGCAACGGCTCGCCACGTACGCTGCCCGCCAACCAACTCGAGGTTGCCGTCCTCGACCGCACACGTCCGTCGCGCAAGTTCAAGCGGATCACCGGTGCCGCGCTGAGCCCGCTGCTACCCGCCGACACGACCGGCCAGCCGGCCGAACCGGCCCCGGCCGACACGCCGCGGCACGACGCCGACGACGCGCCGGACTCGTCCGGATCCGACGGCAGCAGCTAGCTGCTCGCGACGACTTCGCCGCTGACGACCTGCACGTCGATCTTTGCCAACGGTTGCGGTGCCGGTCCCTGAAGCACGGCGCCGGTCAGCGCGTTGTACTTCGAGCCGTGACACGGGCAGTGCAGCTCGCTGCCCGCCGGCGCGACGGTGCAACCCATGTGCGTGCACTTGGCACTGAACGCGACAGCCGTGTCTTCGGTGGGTCGCGACACGATCCCAGGCTTGCCGTCCGGCAGTTTCACCGCGACACACTTGCCGACCTCGACGTCGGCCAACTTGACGAGGTCGTTCCCGCTCGCCGCAGGCTGCGAGCCTGAGGGCCGCGTGCCGGCCGGCTGCGTGGCACCCGGCTTGGACGAACTCGAGCACGCGGCCAGAGCGACGGCCCCTGCCCCGACGGCGCCAGCCGCGAGGACGGCACGGCGCGAAACAGTCGGGTCGTCGTTCATCGGTTTACCTCCACGGACTCGCTCGACACGGACACCTACCGATACGCGCGGGCGGGGCGACGGGTTCAGTGTTTCGGCGGAGTGAACCCCGCGGTCGCTCGCGCCGTGTCTAGCACAGAGGATCTCGAGGAGGCCGCAGATGTCCGTACATGCGCCGAGCCGCGTGCACATCGCGATGCCGGCTGCCGTTCAGCGTCGCGTCGCGACGAACGTCGCGCGCGGCCTGGCCGTGGCAGGTGTGCTGCTCTCCGCCGATGTCCACCTCGATTTGTGGTATTCGCAGGGATTCCGTGACATCCCGACCATCGGCCCGCTGTTCCTGCTCAACGCGGTCAGCGGCGTGCTGATCGGGTTGGTCGTGCTGTCCTGGTCGCATTGGCTGCCCGCGCTCGCTGCCGCCGGCTTCGGCGCGGGGACGCTCGTGGCGTTCTACCTGTCGGTGTCGGTCGGCCTGTTCGGCCTGCACGAGGTCGCAAGCGGTCAGCCGCAGGTACTGGCGGAGGTGGCGGAGTACGTCGCGGTCGTATTCGGGGGTCTTGCGTCGTGGATGCTGTGGCGACAGTCGCGCTGACCCTGACTGGCGGGGCAGACTGCACGGTGACCGACGCGCGGCGCCGGGCGATGCAGTCAGGTCAAGTTACCGGGAGTGGTGTGCGGACGAGCGACGCCGACCTCATGCGCGCGCTGCACGACGAGCACGCCCGCGCACTGTGGTCCTATGCGGTACATCTCACTGGGGGCGACCGGGCCCGGGCGGAGGACGTCGTCCAGGAGACGATGTTGCGTGCCTGGCGGCATCCGCAGGTACTCGACCAGTCGCAGGGCTCCGCACGTGCCTGGTTGTTCACGGTCGCGCGGCGCATAGTGATCGACGACTGGCGCACGTCGCGCAGCCGGCACGAGGTGGTGACCGCCGAACCGCCTGAACAGCAGGTCGCCGACGCGACCGACAAGGCCATGGACGCGGCGGTCGTCACGGCGGCGTTGCGGCAGCTGTCACTCGAACACCGCCAGGTGGTGCTCGAGTGTTACTACCGCGGCTCGTCCGTCGCCGAGGCGGCGAAACGGCTCGGCGTGCCCGAAGGCACGGTCAAGTCTCGTGCGCACTACGCGCTGCGGGCACTTCGGCTGGCTCTTGACGAGATGGGAGGTGTGCTGTGACCAGCGATCCGTTTGCCATGTTCGACGGGGCGTACGTCTTGGGTGCCCTCTCCGATCCTGATCGGATCGCGTTCGAGGCTCACCTTGCCGAGTGCGACGCGTGCAGTACATCCGTGCGCGAGCTGAGCGGCTTGCCGGCCCTGCTCGCCACCGTGCCCGAGTCGGCCCTCCTCGACGAGGCGCCCCCGCTGTCGCTGTTGCCGGCCCTGCAGCGACGAGCACGCGGCGCGGCACGCCGTCGTCGCTGGATCGTGAGCGGCGTGGCTGCCGCGGCGGCCTGTGTGCTCGCCCTTGCCGTCGTCGTCAGCTGGCCGACGTCCGGACCGTCCTCGCATCCGGTCGCGATGACGGCCGTAGCGAGCGCTCCGATCACGGCGACTGCCGACGTGCGCGATGTCGGCTGGGGAACCAAGATCGAGCTGGTCTGCCGGTATTACGAGACGTCGCAACCGGTGCGGCCGTACGCGCTGGTCGTAGTCGACCGAAGCGGCAAGCACCACGATCTGGGCAGCTGGAATCTTGTCCCCGGGAAGGCAACGACCTACCAGAGCGGGATCGCCCTGCCGCGCTCGCAGGTCAAGGAGGTCGACATCACCACGGTCAGCGGCAAGCCGTTGCTGGCGCTACCGCTCTGATCGGCATCGCGCACTTGTCGGGCCGCTACGCCGGACGCCGGGCGCTTCGCCAGCGCCGCGCGCGCGTCAGCGCATAGGCTGTCGTGGTGCACAAGCGCATCTTCGGTATCGAGAACGAGTACGGCGTCACGTGCACGTTTCACGGCCAGCGGCGCCTGTCGCCCGACGAGGTGGCGCGCTACCTGTTTCGCCGTGTCGTGTCGTGGGGCCGCTCGTCGAACGTCTTCCTGCGAAACGGCGCGCGGCTGTACCTGGACGTCGGGAGCCATCCCGAGTACGCGACGCCGGAATGCGACTCGCTGACCTCGCTGGTGGCGCACGACAAGGCGGGGGAGCGGATCCTGGAGGGCCTTGTCGTCGATGCGGAGAAACGCCTGCACGACGAGGGCATCGCCGGCGACATCTACCTGTTCAAGAACAACACCGACTCGGCCGGCAACTCCTACGGCTGCCACGAGAACTACCTGGTCGGCCGGCACGGCGAGTTCAGCCGGATGGCCGACGTGCTGATCCCGTTCCTGGTCACCCGGCAGATGATCTGTGGCGCTGGCAAAGTGCTGCAGACGCCGCGTGGCGCCGTGTACTGCGTGAGCCAGCGCGCCGAGCACATCTGGGAGGGCGTCTCGTCGGCGACCACCCGGTCGCGTCCGATCATCAACACCCGCGACGAGCCGCACGCCGACGCCGAGCGCTACCGGCGCCTGCACGTCATCGTCGGCGACTCGAACATGAACGAGGCGACCACAATGCTCAAGGTCGGCTCGGCCGACTTGGTGCTCCGCATGCTCGAGCACGGGGTCACGTTCCGCGACCTCGCGCTGGAGAACCCGATCCGCGCGATCCGCGAGATCTCGCACGACCTGACCGGCTCCCGGCAGGTTCGCCTCGCGGCCGGGCGCAGCGCCTCGGCGCTCGACATCCAGCGCGAGTACTACGGCAAGGCCGTGGACTTCGTCGAACGCACCGGCGTGGACGACGCTTCCAAGCGCGTGCTCGAACTGTGGGGGCGCACGCTCGACGCGGTCGAGGAGGGTGATCTGAGCAAGATCGACCGCGAGATCGACTGGGCCACCAAGTACACGCTCATCGAGCGCTACCGGGCCAAGCACGATCTGCCGCTGTCGTCGCCGCGGGTGGCGCAGCTCGATCTCGCCTATCACGACATCCAGCGCGGACGCGGCCTCTACTACCTGTTGCAACGACGCGGCGCGGTCGACCGGATCACGAACGACCTGACCGTGTTCGAGGCGAAGAACGTGCCGCCGCAGACGACCCGGGCGAAGCTGCGCGGCGACTTCATCCGCCGCGCCCAGGAACGTCGCCGCGACTTCACCGTCGACTGGGTGCACCTCAAGCTCAACGACCAGGCCCAGCGCACCGTGCTCTGCAAAGATCCGTACCGCAGCGTCGACGACCGGGTCGAGAAGCTGATCAACTCCATGTAGAGCAAATCGATCGCGCCGGAAGGCGCGATCGGTTCGCGTTGCGTCGGCGCGGCTGCGGCTTCGTAGTTGGTCACCAGGACTCACCCAACGCGTCCCACTAAGGTCTGCGTTCATGGATTCGTCGGTCGACGCTCTCGTGACGCAGGCGCGGGCGGCACTTGCTGGAAGGCTTCCCGACTCAACGCAGGCGGCCGCAGGCCCGTACCTGGGTTCCGCCGCGGACGGATTGATCACAGCCGAGGTCAGCCTCGAGGGTCGGGTGCGGTCCCTGTCGATCGACCCGAGCGTCCTGCGCCGCCCGCTCGCGGACGTGACCGCGGAGATCCAGACAGCCATCAACGGTGCACTCGCCGCGCGTCCCGGCAAGGTCGACTTCGCCCCGGTGGTCGACGCGCTCAAGGCGATGCGCGAGCAGGCCCGGACCGAGCTCACGTTGATCGTCCAGGCCATGGCCGAGGTCGAGCAGCACGTGCAGGCAGCGCGCGAGGAGCGTGCCGGAAATTCGGCCGGCCAGCCCGGCGAAATTGGATCGACTCGCCGCTAGAGTCACGAACGTGCGGCCCGACCCGGTTCAGGAGATGGACGACCTACTCATGCGGACGAGCGCCGTATTGTCCGGATCGGGGCGCCGCACCAGCGACTCCACGACCGGCACGTCCGACGACGGACTGATCACCGTGATCGTCGGCCCGGACGGCGACGTCGCGTCCATCTCGGTCGATCCGACGATGCTGCGCAGGCCTGCCGCCGAGCTCGCGGACGGTATCGCGGCTGCCGTGAACCAGGCCGTCGACGCCCGTCCGGCAGATTCGTCGACGTCGAACCTGATCGAGGAGCTCACAGCGATCCAGGAACAGTCCGCCGAGCAGATGAAACGCATGAGCGGCGAGCTCACGGCTGCGGTGACCCGACTGCGGGCGCAGTAGGCATGGTCGGCTTCCTCGTCAACCCTGACGACTTCCACACCACGGGCGACGCGCTCGTACAGGCCGGCGACGACCTGCACCAGCAATGGGAACAGCTCAAGGCGCAGACGATGGGCATCAAGTTCGGCCAGACCGACATGGTCGCGCCGCTCATCCAGATGACGCTCATGGGCGCGATTGCGGTCGCCGACTCGTGCTTCGGCACGTCGCACCAGGCTCTGGGTACCTACTCCGACGGGCTGCACACGATGGCGAAGCACTACCAAGACGCCGAGGAGAACAGCGCGACGCTGTTCAAAGCAGAGTGACGGGGAGGGCACCTGTATGGGCGTCACACTGCCCGGCGAACTAGAACGCCTGCTCAACGACCTGGGCTTCACCTGGCCCGAGGTCGACGAGCAGGATCTGTTCACGGTCGGCCAGTCCTGGTGCCAGTTCGGTTCGGCGGTCGGCCAGTCCCATCAACTCACGATGACGGCTGCGCAGAAGCTCATGGCGAACAACCAAGCCGACGCGCTGAACGCGTTCCACGACAAGCTCCAGAGCCACAACTCGCCTGCCTCAGTGCTCGGCGACGCGACGACCGGAGTCGAGGCCGTCGGCGCGGCGATGTTCGCGTGCGCGGGCCTGGTGCTCGGCCTCAAGATCAACACAATCGTCAACCTCGTGATCCTCGCGTGCGAGATCGCCGAAGCGATCGCGACGGCGGTGCCGACGTTCGGCGCGTCGCTCGCCGAGATCCCGGTGTTCAAGGAGATCGCCGAGCGCATCATCAACGCGATCATCAACGAGGTCATCATGGCGATCCTGAGCTGAGTGAAGGGATGGAGAGCTTGCTGGGCACGAACACCGACGCGGCGCCGCGGCGGCGGCCGTGGTAGGCGGCGGCGCCGCTGTTCGCGGCGGCGAGGAGGCGGCCCGCGGCTTGATCGCCAAGGCCGCGCGCAGCGCTCTGCGCGACGCGGAGAGCGCCGTCACCAAGGATGCGCTGAAGCGGGGCGAGACCCGGTCGGCCAAGGAGATTCTCGGCCAGATGGAGAAAGACCTCGTCGGCGAGTTGAGCCACGGAGAGCATGCGGCCATCGACGCGTTCGCCAAGCGGTCGGGGGAGGCCGAGAAGCTGATCACCCCGAGGCTCGAACGAATCGAGCAGGCCATTCCGGGCACTGAGCTGGCGGGGAAAGAGTTCAAGCTCAAGTCCGCCGACTCGCTGCGGCGCAAGGTCGCCACCGACGTCGTACGCGACGGAAAGACCGTAGACGAGTCGCTCAGCGGCATCAAGGACGCGGTGCGCTATACGTTCAAGTCATCCCGGGACGACTACGCCAGAGTCAGCGAGGACGCTATCGGCAAGCTCAAGGACGCGGGTTTCGAGCCGATCGGAAAGCTGAAGAACACGTGGGGAAACGAGGCCGGCTACAAGGGCATCAACAGCGTGTGGCGCGATACCGAGACCGGGCAGATGGTGGAGGTGCAGTTCCACTCGGTCGAAAGCCTCGAAGCCAAGGAGGGCACGCACGGGATCTATGACTTCCAGCGACTTCCGGGCCTGCATCCGGTCGTCCGTGACTACCTGGAAGACCTGCAGAACGGCATATTCGGGATGGTCACCAAACCAACTGGTGCGACAGGGATCAACTGGTGAGGCGATATCGATGACGCGATGGCAGTACTACCTGTCCGGTGACACCCCGGAATTGGCCGACGACGGCAAGGCCGGGTTGATCCGCCTTCCGGTCGGCGCTCGCGTCGCGCGCGCCGAGATGTTGCTGCGATCCGGCGACTGGGTGCACAGCGACATCCTCTACAAGCAGAAGTACCAAGGGTCGTGGGACGAGACGGTCGAGATCGACGAAGAGCGCGCCGCCGGGCTGATGCGCAGGTGGCTCGACATCGGCCGCATCGAGAAGCTGCCGAGCGACGAGCCGAGCATTCCGTCCGAGGTCGCGAACGAACTCACCGGGCTCGACGAGCAGGCAGAGGCACGGTGGCGCGGCGTGCCGACACCGCCGGGTGCGGACGACATCGGCGAGGGATAGGCGGCATGTCGCCTTGTCGGTGACTCGCTTTACTGTGATGCGGTGACCGACCTGCAGTGCCCCGCAACGATTCTGGTGGTGCGCCACGGCGAGAGCGAGGGCAACCTCGGGCGGCGGCTCACCTCCGCGGCACCGGGCGAACCGCTGACCGAGCGCGGACGAGGCCAGGTGGCCGCGGTGGCCGAGCGGTTGCGCGCACACAAGATCGCCCACGTGTACGCCTCGCCGCTACTGCGCGCGCAGCAGACCGGTGAGCTGCTCGCGGCGGCGTTCGGTGTCGGGCTCGGCACGCTCGACGGCGTCCGCGAGGTCAGCATGGGCCGGCACGAAGGCAGCGAGGCCGACGAGGACTGGGCGCAGGTCGACACGACATTCCTGCGCTGGTTCGACGGCGATCTGCCGGCCGGCATCGACGGTGGCGAGACAGGCGACGCGGTGGTCGCGCGGATGCGGCAGGCGCTGCACGAGGTCGCCGACACGCATCGCGGCGAGACGGTGGTGGTCGTGAGCCACGGCGGCGCGATGCGTCTAGCTCTGCCGCGGTGCGCGTCCGATGTCGTCGACCACCTCGCGCGAGAGCATCCGATCCCGAACTGCGGTGTCGCGGAGCTCAGTGTCGACAGCCATGCGTGGACGCTCGTGCGATGGCCCGGCGATCCGGACCGTGCCCCACATCCGGGTGATCTCATCGACCTCGTCGGGCGGGCGGCGGAGCACTGGCTGCAGGCATCTGCCGATGGCGCCGCGATCGCCGCCGACATACACGGCGTGCCGTGCGCAAGCTTCGACATCGACGCTCCGTGGGCGACGCAGGCGGCGCTGACGGGACGTGCCGACCTGCCCGCGCCGGACGAGCTCGGCGCTGTGCTCGACTGGTTGGCGGCGAGGCGTCCCGGTTCGTGGCAGGTGCGCGTGCGGGACGAGCAGCGCGGCGGCCTGGCAGGCGCGGGGCTCGTCCCGGCACTCGAGCTCGGCGTCTGGATCACCGATCGCCGGCCGTATTTGCGCACGCCGGACGGCGTCGACATCGGCGATGCCGCCGACGCCGCCGAGTTCGTCTCGGTGTTCGGCGACGACCTCGCCCCGCTCCTCACCGGGCAGATCGGCCGGCCCGGTCGGGCGTTCCTGATTCTGCGCGAGCAGGGCCGCGCGGTGGCCTGTGCCCGCGTGACGCAGACCGGCGGCACCGCCTACGTCTCCGCGGTCACGGTGCTGCCGGAGCGCCGAGGCCGTGGCCTGGGCCGGCTCATGTCTGCAGCGGCCACGTCATATGCCGTGCGCCAGGCGGGGCTCGCCTGGCTGCATTGCGCCGACAGCATGGCCCCGCTCTACGAGCAGCTGGGCTACCGGCGGCTCACGACGCACGTCGACTTCAAACCGGCATGAGCATCGCAGCGTGGCGGCCGGCGGCGGCGGCCGCCACGAAGTAGGCGTAGTCCTCGTCCAAGCCGCGGCCCATCGTCGACAAGGCGACCGGCAGGCTGCGCAGCGCCGCGTCCAACCCGTCAACCTGGACGGTGATGATGCGGTGCCGGCCGCCGAGTGGGGCGAGGTCGTCCGCGACGGCCCGGGCCAGGGCCGGTTCGAGGCCGGCCGGCACCACGAGATCGGCTGGGGCCATGGCCACCCGGCCGAACGCGGTGAGCGCGTGATGCGACACGCCGCGATGGCGTTCGCGGGGGTCGGCGTCAGAGAGCCGCAGCGCGCCAACGGGCCGGCCGCCGAGCACCGCCACCGCGTTCACGACCTCGCCGGCGGCCACGCCGGAGAAGCCCCACGGCGTGCCGGTGCCCAGATTGCCCGGCCCCTGCGTCACGACGGCGATGTCGGCCCGCAGGACGTGCCGCGCCGCGAGCAGCCCGGTATGCACCGTCACGGCCTCCAGGTCGCCGCCGAAGGACTGCCCGGTGGTGACCGTGCCGCAGAGCAGCGGGCGCAGCGCCGCGACGGTATGGGAGTACCACAGCGGCAGCGCGCCGCCGTCGGTCAGCACGTAGGCCACCCGGGCCTCCGGCGCATCGGCACGGATCCCGGCCAGGATCGCGCCGAGCGCGGAGTGCAGGTCGGCCACGACGACGGGCATGCGGTCGATCGACGTCGCGGCCGTGATCTCCGCGTGGTGCGGGGAGGCGGGCTCGTCCACCCCGAGCACGGTCGCCTGGGCGGGTGTGTAGCGCGCCTTGACGATGTGCCCTGGCCCCGGCGCGTCGGGGGGCAGCCGGTCCGGCAGCGCCACGACCAGCGCGTGCCCGCCGGTGCCGAGGCCCATCGCGAGCGCGGTCGTGTTCAGCACGACCCGATCGCCCGGCTCGGGCGCGCCGACGAGGGCCACGTACGCCAGGGCGGGCACCATCCCGTCCGCGGGCACGTCAACGCCCACCTCGCGCACGCCGGGCCACTCGCGCCGCACGTCGAGCACCGTGCCGCTTCGCCACCGGATCACCCCGGCACCTTAACCGCAGTGCGCAATCGGCCCAGGATCAGCAATGATCGGACTATGACAAGCCAGCTCGTGTCGGGTGGGCGAGCCGCCGCACGGCGTGCCCGGGCGCACATTAGTTTCGAGGACATGGCGGCGCGACGGGCTGAACGGTTGGTCAACCTGGTCATCTGCCTGCTGTCCACCCGCCAGTTCCTGACCGCCGAGCGCATCCGCGACGTGGTGCCCGGCTACGAACCGGCGGACGGTGATCCGCGCACCGACGAGGCGTTCAAGCGGATGTTCGAGCGCGACAAGGCTGAACTGCGCGACCTAGGCGTTCCACTCGAAACCGGGCGAAACAGCGTCTTCGACGCCGAGGACGGGTATCGCATCACGCGCCGCAAGTACGAGCTGCCCGCGATCGAGTTCGACCCGGCGGAGGCCGCCGCGGTCGGCCTGGCCGCGCGGCTGTGGCAGTCCGCCACGCTCGGCGCGTCCGCGCGCAGTGCCCTGATCAAGCTGCGGGCCGGCGGCACCGACGTCGAGTCGGCATCCGGCAACGCCACCATGCCGCACGTCGATGCGAGCGAGCCGACCCTGCCCACGTTCCTCGAGGCGGCACGGCACGCGCGGGCCGTCCGCTTCGACTACCTCAAGTCCGGGTCGGGCAGTCCCGAGCGGCGCAATGTCGAGCCGTGGGGCGTGCTGTCGTGGCGGCGGCGCTGGTACGTCGTCGGGTACGACCGCGACCGCGACGACGTGCGCAGCTTCCGCCTCTCGCGCGTGCAGGGCGCGGTCACCCTCGACCGGAAGAGCGGCGGCTTCGAGCGTCCGGAGAACGTCGACCTGCTCGGTTACGTCGCCGGCCGAACCCCCGACGAAGCGCGTGTGGCGCATATCCAGGTCACCGGCCATGGCGGTCAGCTGCGCCGGTACGCCACGAGCGAGGCCGACGGCGTGCTGACCGTCCCGTTCAACGACCTGACCTGGCTCGCCCGGGCCGCGGCAAGCGCCGGGGCCGGTGCACGCGTGCTCGACCCGCCCGATCTGGCCGACGCCGTGCACGCCCGCCTGCAAGCCGTGGCCGGCGTCGTGCCCGCGGCTGCCGGCTCATCATGACCGGAGAACGCGAGCGGCTGCCCCGCCTGCTCGCTCTCGTCCCTTACCTGCAGGCGCACGACGGTGTCGCGATCGAGCAGGCGGCGGCCGACTTCGGAATCACCGAAGATCAGCTGCGTCGCGACCTGCAGCTGTTGTGGATGTGCGGGCTGCCCGGTCACAGTCCGGGCGACCTGATCGACCTGTCCTTCGACGGCGACTCGGTCTCGGTGATCTTCGACGCCGGCATGTCGCGTCCGCTGAGGCTCACCGCCGAGGAGGCGCTGCCGCTCGTCGTGGCCCTGCGCACGCTCGCCGAGATGCCGGGTGTCACTGACCGCGACGCCGTCGAGCGTGCACTGGCGAAGGTCGAGTCCGCGGCGAGCGGCTCGGTCGACGCCGAGACCGTCGCGGTGCAGCTCGACCGCGTGTCCGCGTTGATCCCGGTGCTGCAGGGCGCGATCGACAAGGGGCGTGCTCTCGCGCTGCGGTACTACACCGCCACCCGCGACGAGACCACCGATCGCGTCGTCGACCCGATGCGGCTCTTCGAGATGGACGGGCGCGCCTACCTCGAGGCATGGTGTCGCCGCGCCGAGGGCATGCGCGTGTTCCGCGTCGACCGCATCGACAAGGCCGATGTCCTGGACGAGGCGGCGAACCCGCCACCGGACGCCGAGCTGCGCGACCTGAGCGAGGGCGTCTTCACGCCGGCACCGGAACACCTGCTCGCCGTGCTGCGCGTCGACCCGGCCTATGCGTGGGTCGCCGACTACTACCTGAGCGACAGCGAGACGGTCGAGCCCGACGGGCGGCGCCGGATCAGCGTGCGCGTCGCCGATCCGGCCTGGGTGCGGGCGCTTGCGCTGGGCTCGGCCGGGCACGTCGAAGTGCTGTCGCCGGAGTGGCTGGCGGAGTCGATCCGCGACGAGGCGCTCTCGGCGCTGGCGGCATATTCCGGCCAGTAGAGTTCGGCGCGTGTCCTGGCTGGTCGGCCTCGCGTGGGGTATCGCAGTGCTCGTCGCCGTCGTCGTGCTCGGCGCCTGCGGGTACGAGCTGGCCTGGAAGTCCAAGCGGCTGTCGAAGGATCTGCGCGACCTGCTGACGATGCGCGACGAACTTGCATCGTTGCAGCAGCGCCTCGCCGCCGCGCAACGCCGACTGCCGGCTCGTCCGGGCAAGTGAGCCGGCTGTGCGCCTGAAGCTGCGGCTACGACGTCACCGCGACCCAGAAGGTCGCATGTCGGTGATCGACCACCTGCGCGAGTTGCGGCACCGGATCATTGTCGCGCTGCTCATCATCGCCGGGGGAGCGGTCGTGGGCTACATCTTCTACGACCCGATCCTGCGCTTCCTGGAGCATCCGTACTGCTCGGTGCCGGCTAACCACCGCTTCCAGAGCAGCGACGGGACGTGCCACCTGATCTACAGCCAGGTGTTGGCCGGCTTCACGACCCGGCTCAAGGTGTCGTTCATCGCCGGAGCCGTCCTCACCGGACCGCTGTGGCTCTACCAGATCTGGGCATTCATCACGCCCGGCCTGCGCAAGAACGAGCGCAAGTACACGATCGCATTCATCGTCGCGTCGACGGTGCTCTTCGCGACCGGCGTCGCGCTTGCCTACGCAGTGGTATCGAAGGGTCTTCGGTTCCTCCTCGGTGCCGCCGGCAGCGGAACCCAGGCGCTGCTGACCATCGACAGCTACCTGTCGTTCCTCACGCTCATGCTGATCATCTTCGGGGTGTCGTTCGAGCTGCCGCTGATCGTGGTCATGGCGAACATGGTCGGCGTGCTGCCTGCGCGGTGGCTGGTCAAGTCGCAACGGGTCGGGATCTTCCTGATCTTCCTGTTCGCGGCGGTAGCGACGCCGAGCACCGACCCGTTCACGATGATCGCAATGGCCGCGCCGATGTGCCTCCTGTTCGAGGGTTCGGTGCTGTTCGCCGTCTTCCATGACCGGCGAAAGGCCCGGCGCAAGGCGGAAGAAGCGCGGCTGGCCGACCTGGACGCCGACGTGCCGTCCCGGATCGACCCGATCCCGCGCGGCCTCGACGAGCCGTGGACGGAGACGACCTGAGCCGGCACCGCATCGCCCTGGTGGTCAACCCGGCATCAGGAGTGGGGCGGGCACGCGGGTTGGCCGACACCGTGCTGCAGCGGCTGGGCACCCGGGCCGAGGTCACGTCGTTCGCCGGCACGTCGGCCGTCGAGTGCTTGCAGTTGCTGCGGTCGGTCGCGAGCGGGTACGACGCGGTGGCCGTCCTCGGCGGTGACGGCGCGGTGCACCTCGCGCTGCAGGCTCTCGCCGGCGGCGAGACACCGCTCGGCATCATTCCCGGCGGTACCGGCAACGACATCGCCGACACAGTCGGGCTTCCCGCGGACCCGCTCAAGGCCGCAGACGCGATGCTGGACGCGCTGGACGCCTCGTCGGTGCACCAGGTCGACCTGGGACGAACCGACAGCGGAACGTGGTGGGCGACCATCCTGTGCGCCGGGTTCGACTCGGCGGTGAACGAGCGAGCCAACCGGATGCGCTGGCCACGCGGCCCACGCCGCTACGACGTCGCGATCATTGCCGAGATGCTTCGCCTGCGCGCGCGTCCGTTCACGGTGACCTTCGACGGCGAGCGGCAGGACGTGCTGGCGACGCTGATCGCCGTCGGGAACGCCCCGCAGTACGGCGGCGGCAAGCTGATGACGCCGGACGGGCGGATGCACGGCGGCAATTTCGCGGTGACCGTCGTCGGGCCGGTCAGCCGCCGCACGCTGGCCCGGATGGCACCGAAGCTGCCGCACGCCGGCCACATCGGGCATCCGGCGGTGGCGACCTACGAGGCGTGCACGGTCTCGATCGAAGCCGCGGACACCGTCGCGTACGCCGACGGAGAGCGCCTCGGTCCGCTGCCCATCACGACGACGTGCGTCCCCGCGGCGATCGGCGTGCTGGTGCCGCCCGGCGTGGTCGGCCGTGGCTTGGCGCCGCATCGATCGAGGCCCTGACGCCCCGCCCGGTCGCCCGCAGGTGCACGTCGCGCAGATCGGCCGCCAGATACGGAGCGTCCAGTTCGGGGTACGTCGTCAATAGCCCGAGCACGGCCATGCCCGCCGCGCGCCCGGCGGCCACGCCTGCCGGAGCGTCCTCGATCACCAGGCAGCGTGCCGGTTCGGCGCCGCACTTGGCCGCGGCCAGCAGGTAACACGCGGGGTCGGGCTTGCCGTCGTCGACGTCGTCGGACGTGACCAGTACGCGCGGCGCGGGCAGGCCGGCAGTGGCGATCCGGGCCGAGGCGAGGCGCCGGTCGCCACTGGTGACGATCGCCCAGCGGTCGGCCGGCAAGGCCCCCAGTGCCGCGAGAGCGCCCGGCGTGGCCCGTATGTCGCGGTCGAGCGCCTGGGCGGCAAGCATCTGCTCGGTCATGTCGCGTACATCCGCCGGTGCGAGATCCGGCGCGACCAGAGCGAAGACTCAGGCGCCGGGATGCCGTGCACGTATGGTTCGAACTCGGCGAACGGGATGGCTAACGCTGCCCCAACCCGATACCAGGCACGCAGCACGCTGGCCGAGGAGTCGACGAGCGTGCCGTCGAGGTCGAACAGCACGGCATCGGCGTCGAGGTCGATCACCGCCTCAGCCTCGCACGTAGGCTGGACACCATGTCCGCGCCGGCCGACCGGTACGCCGCCGCTCGGCGGCGGGCGCAGCACCCGGTATACGACAGCTTCCGCCTCGGGTACCCGTTCGAGCTCGACGCCTTCCAGCGCGACGCCTGCCTCGCCCTCGAGGACGGGCACGGCGTGCTCGTCTGCGCGCCGACCGGGGCCGGCAAGACGGTCGTCGGCGAGTTCGCGGTGCATCTCGCATTGGCGTCCGGGCAGAAGTGCTTCTACACGACACCGATCAAGGCGCTGTCGAATCAGAAGTACAACGACCTGGTCGAGCGGCACGGCGCCGACGCGGTGGGCCTGCTGACCGGCGACAACGCGGTCAACGCCGGCGCGCCGATCGTCGTCATGACGACCGAGGTGCTGCGCAACATGCTCTACGTGGGCAGCGAGGCGGTGTCCGGTCTCGGGTACGTCGTCATGGACGAGGTGCACTACCTCGGCGACCGGTTCCGGGGAGCCGTCTGGGAAGAGGTGATCATCCACCTGCCGGCGTCGGTGCGGCTGGTCTCGCTGTCGGCCACGGTGTCCAACGCCGAGGAGTTCGGCGACTGGCTGGTCACGGTGCGCGGCAACACGACGGTCGTGGTGCACGAGACGCGTCCGGTGCCGCTGTGGCAGCACATGCTGGTCGGCACGCGCATGTTCGACCTGTTCGCCGCGGACCAGTCGACCGTGGACCCCGAGTTGAAGCGGTACATCACCGAGCGGATGCGCTACCTCGACCCGGGCCTGCGTGGTCGCCGGCCCCTGCGCGGCTGGCGCCCGCCGCACCGGCCGGACATCATCGCGCGCCTCGATCGCGAGGCGCTGCTGCCGCTGATCACGTTCATCTTCAGCCGGGCAGGCTGTGACGCCGCAGTGCGGCAGTGCGTCCAGTCCGGGCTGTGGCTGACCGAGCCGGACGAGCGCGACGAGATCACGGCGGTGGCCGAGCGACGAACCGGCGCCATCCCGGCCGAGGATCTCGACGTGCTCGGTTACTGGGACTGGCTCGACGGGCTGCGGCGCGGCGTGGCGGCGCATCACGCCGGGCTGATCCCGGCGTTCAAGGAGACGGTCGAGGAGCTGTTCAACCGAGGGCTCGTGCGAGTCGTCTACGCGACGGAGACGCTCGCTCTCGGCATCAACATGCCGGCGCGCACCGTCGTGCTCGAGCGGCTGTCGAAGTTCAACGGCGACACCCACGCCGACATCACGCCGGGGGAGTACACGCAGCTCACCGGCCGGGCCGGACGCCGCGGCATCGACGTCGAGGGCCACGCGGTCGTCCTGTGGAGCCCGGAG
>DASXRA010000209.1:0-1865 GCA_036506855.1 Jatrophihabitantaceae bacterium | reverse complement strand
GTTCGGGACGCGCTTCAACAGCACGTGGTACGACATCACGGGCGTCGTGCCGGTCGCGTGCATGCTGTTCGCGTTCGCCGCCGGAGTGGCTGCAAGCGCGCTCACGCGGCGAACGATCCCGGCCATGGCGACGACCCTCGTCGTGTATGCGGCGGCGCGCATCCCGGTCCACTTCTTTCGCAGGAATCTATGGCCGACCGTTCACCATACGGTGACGTATCCACTGAGCTCGCTGCTGCTTGATCCCGACGGCGACCACCCGCTCGCATCCAGCCTGTCGCCGAACGACTGGATTCTCAGCACGGTGAGGCTCGACCCAACGGGGCACTCGATCGTGGGCCCTCAACAACCGCGACATCCTGATCAACTACTGCCCGAGCTTGCCGCCACGAGGCGAGATCGGCGCCGCGGCGATCCAGGCATGCCAGGCCAAGCTGAACGGCCTCACCGCGAGCGAGGTCACCCGCTACGACCCGGCGAGCCAGTTCTGGAGCATACAGCTCGTTGAGAGCCTGCTGTTCGTCGCGATCGCGGCCGTCCTGCCGTGACTGCCATCCTCGCCGTGGTGCGGCGCCGCTCGATCTGAGCTACTCCGTGGACGGGTCGGGGGCCAGGGGCCGCTCGAACAACGTCCGGAGCACGATCGTCGTGCTGGTGCCCGCGACGGTCGGGATCGCCCTGATCCGGTCCAGCGCGTCGGCAAGCGCGGTCGTGGATGCGACACGCAGCTTCACCCAGTAGCAGTCCTCGCCGGCGATCTCGTGGGCCTCGAGGACGCACGGTTCGGCGCGTAATGCGGCGTGCAGCTTCGTGCGGTCGCGCCGATCCGGGTTGAGGCGAACGGCGACGAACGCCGCGGTGCCCGCCTTGATTGCCGCGGGATCCAAGCTGGCGTGGTAGCCGGTGATCACCCCGGCATGCTCCAGCCGCAGCACACGGTCGCGTACCGCGGGCTCGGAGAGGTTGACGGTGCGGGCGAGGGCGCGGACCGTCTGCCGGCCGTCTTCGGCCAGTGCGCCGATCAGTGCCCGGTCGGTCTCGTCGAGTTGGCGTGCCTCGGCGGGCTTGCCCTTCGTCACGTAAGGCTCCTAATGTATCAAGGTGAACACTGCGATCATCCACGATTAATGAATCGAGCGAACTGTCTTGCCGTCTTTAAAGAGTAGCCGAGGATTGCTGCCCTGGGTGGCGCTGCTCACCGTATGGGTCGTCTGGGGATCTACCTACCTAGCCATCCGCGAGGCCGTCGACACGATCCCACCGCTGACCATGGTCGGCATCAGGTACGTGGTGGCGGGTGCGGTCATGTACGCGATCGTCGGCCCGCGGCATGCACGCGGCGAGCAGCGCCCTACGTGGACGCATATTCGGTCGGCGCTGCTGATCGGTGCACTCCTGCTGGTCGGCGGTAACGGCCTGCTCAGCATCGGTGAGCAGCGCCTCGCTTCGGGGCTGGCCGCTCTGCTGGTGGCCACCGTCCCGATCTGGATGGTGATCATCAACGCCGCACTGACCAAGACCCGGATCACTCGGACGATGCTGCTCGGCATCGGTCTCGGCACCGCCGGCGTCGCCGTGCTGATCGGCTGGCATGGTGGCGACGCGATCGACGTGGGCTCGGCCGCGCTCGTCCTGGTGGCGTCGTTGTCGTGGGCGTCCGGCTCGGTCTTCGCGCGGCGCGTCCCGCTGCCGCGGCACCCAATGGTCGTCGTGTCGCTGGAGATGATGGCCGGCGGCCTGCTGAT
Source organism: Jatrophihabitantaceae bacterium (assembly GCA_036506855.1). GTDB lineage: Bacteria > Actinomycetota > Actinomycetes > Mycobacteriales > Jatrophihabitantaceae > DASXRA01. The sequence continues at coordinate 120 of DASXRA010000209.1, read as the reverse complement.
GCTCGTCGGCGCAGCGGCAACCGGCGAGTTCGGCCGGTTCGACGTCGGCGCGATCTCGACCGCGTCGCTGCTCGGCTGGCTCTGGCTGATCGGCCCGGGGGCGATGGTTGGTTTCACCGC
>DASXRA010000208.1:0-2188 GCA_036506855.1 Jatrophihabitantaceae bacterium | reverse complement strand
TCCTCGCGTTCGCCGGCTTCGAGTCCGCCGGATCGCTCGGCGAGGAGTCGATCGTGCCGCGCCGGGTGATACCGCACGCCATCATCACGGCCGTCGCGTTCGGCGCTGTCTTCTACGTGGCGTGCATGGTCGCGCAGTCGCTCGGCTTCGGCCTGGACGCGACGGGCGTCTCGACGTTCCAGCACTCGCAGGCGCCGCTCGGCGACCTCGCTGATCGCTACGTCGGCGGTGGGCTGCCCGCCTTGCTCGACGCGGGCGCGGTGCTCAGCGCGGTGGGCGCCGGGCTGGGCGGCGTGACCGTTGCGGCCAGGATGATGTTTTCGTTCGGACGCGACGGGCTGGGTGCGCGGCACCTCGGTGCCGTCTCGCCACGTACGGGCGTCCCGAGTCGGGCCCTGACGCTGGAGATGCTCATCGGCCTCGTGCTGCTGGTCTGCTTCCGGCTTGCCGATGTGCCGCCGCTGAACGTGTTCTTCTACCTCGCCACGCTGGGCGTGCTGAGCCTGCTCGTCATGTACGTCCTCACGAACGTCGCCGCCGTGCGCAGGCTCTCGCGCCGGTCGAAGTACGAGGCGGTGCTGCCGATCATTGGCACCGGCGTCGCCGGGTTCGTGCTGTACCACACCGTGTGGCCCGTGCCGGCCGCCCCGTATCGGTACTTCCCGTACGTCGTGCTCGGCTGGCTCACGATGGCCCTGATCATCAGTGCGGTCGTGCCGGGCTTCGTCGCAAGGGTGCGCGACGGACTGGCACTGCGCGCCGACGGCGACCGGGTCACCTGACCGTCCGACCGGGTCAGATGAGGCCCAGCGAGCGCGCCCGTGCCACGGCGTCGCCTCGCGACTCGGCACCCAGCTTGCGGTAGATGGCGCGCAGGTGGGTCTTGAGGGTGTTGGCCGTGACGAACAACGACGTTGCGAGCTCGCGTTGCGACATGGGCCCGGGCAGCAGGCGGAGGATGGCCTGCTCGCGTTCGGTGAGCGGGTCGACGATGCCTCGCGACGGCTCGGCCGGACGGTGGCCCCGCTGCTCGGCCGCCTGCCACGCGAGCAGTACCGGACCGGGGTCGGCGCACTGCCGCAGTACCGTCCTCGCCTCCGCCAGCCACTGTCCGGGCGCCGTTTCGTCCCCCGCGCCGCGGGCGACCATGGCTGCGGTGAGCTCCGCGGCGACGACCTCTAGGCGACCGGCGCCGCGGCCGGCCAGTTCGACGGCGGTCATCGCCGCGGGTAGCGCCTCGGCCCACTGCCCACTGACGGCGGCAAGTCGCGCCCTGGCCAGAGCCGGGAACATGGCGACGAAGTGCGCATCGCTCAGCGTCTGCTCGACCTCGGCGTCGACGTCACGCACGAGCAGTTCTGCCGCAGGCAGGTCGCCGCTCTGCACGGCCAGCAACGCTAGGCACCCCTGGGCATAAATGTGCGCGAGGCGATTGTCGTCGCGTCGGGCGTGCGCCGCCGCTTCGCGGAGCAGGTCGCCGGATCGCTCGCTCTCGCCGGACCACAGCGCCGTCACGCCGGTCATCAGGCTGTGCACCGTCGACACGAACGGATCGCCGGCCTGACGCTCGATGCTCGCGGCGAGTTCCGCGGCCGCGCCGAGGTCTCCGAGCTTGTAGGTGTAGAGGGCACGCAGTACGCCGAGGTGCACGTCGCCGGGCATGGCCAGCTCAGCGGCCTCGAGCGGGGCCGCGACGTCGTCGAGGCGGCCGGCGTCGAGCGCCAGCCACACCTGTGCCGCCGAAAGCTCGACATCTGCCGAGACGGTCTCGGCGGGCAGGGCGTCCAGCCACGTCTGCACGGTCTGCAGCCGGCCGGCGTTGAATTCGGGTCGCCAGGCCTCGGCCACGAGTCCGCCCGCGAGCACGGCATCTCGCGACTCGATCGCATGGCCGACCGCCTCGGTGACATCCCCGTGCTCGGCGTACCAGCGCGCGGCACGGGCGTGCAGCTCGCTTGGATCGTCCGGCGCGATCCGTCCGAGCTCGTGCCGCAGGATGCCCCGGAACAGCTGGTGATAGCGAAACCACACCAGCTCGTCATCGAGGGGCATCAGGAACAGGTTCGCGCGACAGATCTCGTCGAGCAGGCTGGCGCCGTCATCGCGGCCGGTGACCGCATCGACCAGTTCCGGGCACATCCGGTTCAGCACCGACGTGCGAAGCAGGAAATCGCGCACGGACTCAGAC
>DASXRA010000207.1:0-2823 GCA_036506855.1 Jatrophihabitantaceae bacterium | reverse complement strand
TCGTCCACGATGGCGTAGTTGTGGCCGCGCTGCACGAGGTCGTCGAGCGACCAGGCCATGTTGTCGCGCAGGTAGTCGAAGCCGAACTCGTTGTTCGTGCCGTACGTGATGTCGCAGGCGTAGGAGGCCTTGCGCTTCTCCGGCGGTAGTTCGGAGAGGATCTTGCCGACCGACAGGCCGAGGAAGCGGTGCACGCGTCCCATCCAGTCCGCGTCGCGGCTGGCGAGGTAGTCGTTGACCGTGACGATGTGCACGCCATTGCCGGCAAGCGCGTTCAGGTAAGCCGGCAGGGTCGACACGAGGGTCTTGCCCTCACCGGTCTTCATCTCGGCGATGTTGCCCAGATGCAGCGCCGCACCACCCATCAGCTGCACCTTGTAGTGGAACTGGCCGAGCGTGCGCCGCGCGGCTTCACGCACAACGGCGTAGGCCTCGGGCAGCAGGTCGTCGAGCGTCTCGCCGTCGGCGAAGCGCTCCTTGAACACGTCGGTCTGCTCGCGCAGCTCGGCGTCGGTCAGGTCGACGTAGTCGTCTTCGAGCGTCTCTATGTGCTCGGCGATCACCGACAGGCGTCGAACCGACTTGCCTTCACCGGCGCGCAGAAGCTTCGCAAGAACCACGGCGGCCATGGTACGTGTTTGTGGCCACTCATCACGGATCGGTCACGGGCGTGGCCGCCGCAGGGCGACCATGATCGACATAAATGCGGGTGGCAGGGTGGCCACGTGGGCCAATGGAACGGCATCGACCTCGACGGTCTCGTCCTAACCGGTGACCGGCTCACGCTGCGCCCGTGGCGTCCCGGCGACGCCTCGGACGTCGAGGTGATCATGGCCGCCCCGGCGATGCACGAGTTCCTGCCGCTGCCCGACCCGTACACCCGGGCCGACGCTGTCCAGTTCGTCACCGAGTTGGGGCACGCCGGGCGGCGCAGCGGCACCGGCATCGGCAATGCGGTCGTCGAGACGGCAACCGGCCGCCTGGTCGCAGCCGCGGAGCTGCGGCTGCCGAAGCCACGCGAAACCATAAGCGAGATCGGCTACTGGGTCGCCGTGGCGGCGCAGGGCAACGGGTACGCCGCGGAGGCCACCCGGACGCTGGCTGCCTGGGCGTTCGACCACGGCGTGCACCGCGCGGAGATCCGGTGCGCGGCGCGAAACGTCGCGTCGGCCAAGACTGCGCTCGCGGCGGGCTTCCGGTTCGAAGGGCTGATGCGCGGCCGCGAATTCACGCCGCACGGACCCGAGGACGGCCTTCTCTTCGGCCGCCTGGCAAGCGATGCCGGCGAGGCACTGTCTGCCGGCCCGGACGGGACGATCCGCGCCGAGGCCCGGCTCGCCGTCGACCGTCCCCGGAGCTAGACCGCCAACCGGATCAGGCCGTAGTCGTAGGCATGGCGGCGATAGACGACGCTCGGCCGGCCGGTCTCGAGGTCGGCGAACAGGTAGAAGTCGTGGCCGACGAGTTCCATCTCGAAGAGGGCCTGGTCGATGGTCATCGGTTTGGCCGGATGCTCCTTCTCCCGAACGACCCGACCGGGTCCGGCCTCGAAGTCCGCATCGTCGATCACGTCGACGGCCGTCTCGACGACCACTGCGCTGCCCGCGGTCGCCGCGGCGAGCGACGTGGGAGTCCGCCGGCCATGGTGCACGCGGCGCCGGTCGGCGGCCTGGCGGAACCGGCGTTCGAGCTTCTCGGAGGCGACGTCGAGCGCCTTGTAGAAGTCCTCGGCGCAGGCCTCGCTGCGCACGACCGGCCCCCGGGTGCGGCAGGTGATCTCGATATGTTGGCAGCTGCCGTTCTGCCGGCGATTGCGTTCGTGATGCAGCTCGACGTCTGCGCGGATGATCTTCTGGTCATATCGCTCGACCTTGCCGAGCTTGTCCGTTACGTGAACTCGGAAATGGTCTGGGACCTCGACATTGCGCCCGTGCACCACCACGTCCATATGCCCTCCACCGTTTACTTCACGGCGTCGCACCGACGCCGCGCACGAGTCATACGTCGTCGGTGACCGTGCGCGGTGGCGATGAAACGCCAACTCGGTCAGGTCGCGTCAACGCTAGACCGGAGTTGGCCGACTCGCCAGACGGCGGACACGCCCGATCGCACTACTCACCGAAGATCCACATCAAGCGGCCTCACGGCCTGGCGCCCGGCGCCGTGGCGTCGCCGCGAGCACCGCCGCTCCGGCCACCTGCCAGCCGGCGGCACGCAACGCCCGCGCTGCCTCGGACAGCGTGACCCCCGTGGTGACGATGTCGTCGACGATCACGGCGACGGAGCCTGGAGGCCCCACATCGGCCGCCATGGCCCCGTCCAGATTCGCTCGCCGCGCACGCTCGCCGAGACCGGCCGAGTCACGAACCGGCCGGGCCAGCCGCAGTGCCGGCATGACGGGCAGCCCGAGCAGACCACCCGCGCGTCGCGCCAGGCGCAGCAGGTGGTCACCGCCGCGTCGCCGCACCTCGGTGCGGGCCGACGGCGCCGGAATCAGGACTGCGCCCGGTACCGGGATCGCCGCGAGCGCGGGAGCCAGCACGGCAGCGAGCGGGCCCACGAGATCGCGCCTGCCGCGTTCCTTGTAGGCCAGCACCGCCCGGCGCAGCCCGCCGGCATACGCGCCGGCCGCAGCAATCGGGAGCGCCGAGCCGCCGAGAAGGACCGGTGCCTCGCCGGGCGTACAGGCGCGGCACAGCGCGCGCCCGGCCGCGCCGCACGCGGCGCAATGACATGGCAGGACGAGATCGGCCAGCTCGTGCAGCATGAGCTCAGCCTGCCCGGCCGGCGAAACCGGCGCGCAGCCCACGCGCCGACCTGTGG
>DASXRA010000206.1:0-4249 GCA_036506855.1 Jatrophihabitantaceae bacterium | reverse complement strand
CGTCGCGGCGAACCACGAGGCGTCGACGCCGGGCGGCGTGACGACGATCGTCTCCGCGCCGATCCGGTACGTGTCCGCCAGCTCCGCCGCCACGGAAGCGGACGGGGCGCAGACGACGGCCGCTCGGCCGATGCTGCGTGGCACGAGTTCGCGATACCGCAGCGACGCGGCGCTCACCGTGTCGGGGAATCGCAGATAGGCCAGATCGTGGACGGTGACGACCCCGCGCGCCCGCCGGGTGGGCGGCAGCACGAAGTTGGTGCCGTGGAAGACGTCGACGCGCCCGCACAGCCATTCCACCCGGGGGACCGACGTGTGCGCCCACAGCGCGCGCAGCAGGCGGGCCGGGACGGGGCGGCTGCGCGCCGACACGGCGGCGGGCAGTGCAGCGGCGAGGCGCCCGGCGCCGCGCAGCGTGAACGCCGTCGCGACGATCTCCTCGAGCTGCCCAGCGGCCAGCTCGCGAAGCAGCCGCTCGGTATACACGCCGACTCCGGTCGGCCGGCCGAGCAGCGGCGTGGCGTCCAGGCCGACTCGCACGTGCGGTATCCCTTCCTTATCGGTGAAGCGACTGCCCGGCAGCAGCTTCCTCGGCGTCGACCGGATCAGCACTCGCGGCGTCGCCGGCCGGCGCTGGGTCCGAGCGGAGCAAGGCGCCCGCGAACAGCGGGATCGCGAGGGTCAGCAGGATCGCCGGAACCATCAACACGCGGGTCGCCGACGAGGCGAAGTGCCGCTCGAGTGAGTCCGCGCCCGCCTGGCCGGTCAGCTGCTGGCCCGCGGAGATCACGTACTGCGCCCACATCCCGAGCGTCGACACGGCGAAGCCGATGCCGAGGAAGGCAACCAGGCCGCGCAGCCTCGGCACGGTCAGCGCGACGGCGAGGACGGCGAGGCAGGCGATCACCAGCAGCCATCCGAACGCGGGCCAGTAGCGGGCCATCTGCCGCACGGACAGCCAGGAGTACGGCGCGACGACGCGCACGTGATGCAGCGTGAGGGTCGTCGAGTTGATCAGGTCCGACTGGACGTGGTGCACCTTCGTCCACGCCACCCATGGCAGCGCGGACGCGACCACGACGCCGAACCCCAGCAGCACCGCCCGGCGCTGCCCACGAGCGCAGATCAGTGCCGCCGCGAACGCGGCCAGGACGAACAGCAATCCTTCGACCTTGGTGGCCGCCGCGCCGCATCCGAGAACAGCGGCGATGGCGAGCAGTCGCGGGTCGCGACTGGTCAGCCAGAGCGCGAGGACGGCGAACAGCGCCACCACGAACGCGACGAGTGTCGTGTCCGCCATCAGCAGCAACGCCCAGCGCGACATCAGGCGCGGTGTGCCCGCCACCAGCAGCACGCCGACGACTCCGGCGAACGGCCCTGCCAGGCGGTTCAGCGCCCATCCAACGACGACCAGCATCGCGAGCACCAGAGCGATCAGCAGCACGTGGGCGCTGTAGTCGTCCGTGTGACCATGCAGCCCGTCGCCCCAGGCAATCAGCGACGGGACGAGCAGCGGGTAGTCCAGATGCGCGTAGTTGGCCAGCGTCCCGGCGAACACGTGCGGATCGAGGTGACCGGACAGCGACAGGGCGCGGCCACGGACGGCCCAGATGGCCCACTCGTCGTTGGATCGCACCGGGACGTGCCCGATACCCCACAGCGTCACCGTGCCGATGACCGCGACTGCCGCGGCCACTGCGCCATCCGCCCACGTTGCGCCGCCGAACCCCGGAGCCTGCGCCGATCGGTCGATGCGCATCCGGCGGGCGAGGCTGCCGGGCGCGATGCCGGCGACCGCGAGCGCGATGAGCACCGGCGCAACCACCGGCCACGGTCGGGTGGTCAGTCCGGTGACAGCCGCGTAGGTGGTGAGCAGGCCCACCGCCACGGCGCCGGCCAGGAACGACAGGCCGGCGGCTGCCAACGGGCCGAGCAGCCGTACCGGCCAGGTGCCGGTGACGAGCCGGATCAGCCCGTGACCAGCGGCGAGGAGCAGCAGCACCGCGAGGAGCGTCATGGCGCCCGTACTCCGAGCGTGGCGGAGTAGCGGTGGACGCCCGGCCCGGGGGGAACCGGCACGCCGAGGTATACCGTCCAGCTGCCGCTCGTGCCGCACACCGACGGGCGCGGCACCAACGAGTAGACGAATATCCAGTACGCGGCCAAGTTGACGTCGTTGCCGCAGACGCCCGCCGGGCCAGGAGCGGGGGGCCGAGCGGGCACGCGTTTCGTGAGTGGTTGAAGGATCCGGATGGACGCGTTCGGTGGTACTACACTGGCGACGAAGTCGACGAACTGGTCGCGCGGGCCGTTCAGCAGAGGCAGCCGCCCGTTGACGCGGGGCCTCGCGTCGACGCGGTGCACGTCGGTCCGGGCGCCGTGCAGCGAGCGCACCGACGTGACGGCTCCGACGCACAGCGCGGCGATGAGCAGGATCGCGGCAAGCGCGCGGCCGAGCAGTACCAGCTGGCCCCTGCTCACGCCGCCGGCTTGACGCAGTGCCAGATGATGAAGTGCAGATCGGGCTCGAACCCGTACCGGCGAGCGTCGCGCTCGTCGGCGACCGACGTCAGCGTGGCTGGATCGGCGTGACTGAGCAGATCCACCTCGTCGATGTCGGGGGCCGTCCAGCCGGTGTCGAAGTCCTTGCGGTGCAGGCGATCGATCAGCGGCTGGGTGACAAGACAGGTCACGCTGAAGCGCGCGGCCTCGATCTGGTCACGCAGGTCCCAGCCGAATCTCCAGTAGACGAGCGTGTTGTCGCCGTGGTACTCGGGTTCCTTGGGTGGGGCGGTGATCCCCTGCGGCATCGGGATCATCAGCATGACCGACCCGCCCGGAGCGAGGACGCGATACAGCTCGCCGAGCGCCCGCCCGGTATCCGGCACGTGTTCGAGAACGTGCGGCGTGAGCACGACATCGACGCTGGAGGCGGGCAGGCTCATGTCCTGCAGGTCGAGTTTGATCATGGCCTTGTGCGCCGATTCGTCGTAGTCGCTGGCCGTGTAGTCGACGATCTTGCCCATGCGGGCTCGGTACCGCTCGTCCAGGCGCGGGCTGGTCTCGAGTACCCGCTGCGAGCGTTCGTAGGGCACACGATGGGTCCAGCACCAGTAGAGGAAACGATCGCGCGCGATGCTTCCGCAGTGCGGGCAGTTGGCCATCTCGCTGTGCGGCGGACCGGCGAACTCGGCGCCGTGCCAGCCGCAGATGTTGCACACGCGATGCAGCGCGTTCGCGTCCGACGCCCGGCGTGCGGCCGGCCACGTCGCCAGCCGTGGATCCGCCGCACCCTCGCGCGCGATGAGGAAGCTGCGTACCCGGTTGCGGGCACTTGCGATCAGCGACATGTCACTCCTGGGCGGCTTCGGATGTCAGCGGCAATCATGCGCGCCAGCTCAACCGGGCGGGCGGACACGCCGTAGCCACAGGGCGCCGCCGGGGTAGTCGAGCAATTTCGGTAGTTCCCGCTCGACCAGGTCGCGGTGGAAGTACGCGATCCAGTGGTTGAACAGGGAGATCTCGAAGCTGGGGTTCAGGGCGAGGAACGCGCGAACCACGTAGGCCTCGCTCCAGGCGCGCCCCTCCAGCACCCATTCCTTCGGGTACTCGAACGGGTAGAAGATGTCGTGGATGTGCACGTACACGCCTTCGGCAATCGTGGGCAGGACGTTGCCGTAGAGCCAAGCCACGTCGCTGCCGGTCTTGAGCACGTGCGTGGAGTCGATGAACAGCACGTCGCCTGATTGGAGCGTCGCGAACGTGTCGAGCGGGACTTGCTGCAGCGGCGTCGGGATGATCGTGACCCGCTCGCGATCGCCGCGCCGCATCACGGATTCGAGCAGCTCGGTATACGGCTCGATGAAGGTGAGCTCGGTCTTGCCGCCGAGGAAGTGTTCGACGGTGTCGAGCGTCATCGCCGACGAGTGTCCGCTGCCGATCTCGATCAGCCGCTCCGGCCGGATCAGGCGCAGCATGCCGTGCAAAGTCAGCGCGTCGCCGGCGCCGTAGGCGACGTTGTCGCCGTAGTAACGCCACGGTTCGGTCTGGCGCTCGTAGATCTCGAGCGCCCGGGCGAGCTTGGCAACCTGGCTGAACGTCGCCAGTTGCTCGTCGGCACGCAGGTCGATGCCGGGCAGTTCGGTGGGCAGCTTCTCCGGCCACAGCACCTCGGCTTGCGCCTGCAGCTCGTACAGGTTCGGGATCGGCGAATAGAAATGGCCCGGAGGCCGCCAGGTCAGCCAGCGGG
>DASXRA010000205.1:0-5286 GCA_036506855.1 Jatrophihabitantaceae bacterium | reverse complement strand
GCCGATCTGCTCACCGAACCGGCGCAGGACGTCCACAGTGGACGGTTCGACGCCGGCGAACCCGGCACCGAACTCGGCGGCGGTCGCGATCAGCGAACCGGTCTTCTCGGCGAGGACGCCGAGATAGTGCGCGATCGGGTCCTCGCCCTCGGCGGGACCGACGGTTTCGCGGATCTGCCCGGTGACGAGCCGCTCGAACGTCCGCGCCTGCAGGCGTACGGCGGCCGGGCCGAGGTCGGCCAGCAGGTCGGACGCGCGCGCGAACAGGAAGTCGCCGGTGAGGATCGCGATCGTGTTGTCCCACCGGGCATTGGCCGACTCGGCGCCACGGCGCACGCTCGCTTCGTCCATGACGTCGTCGTGGTAGAGCGTCGCGAGATGGGTGAGCTCTACGACGACCGCGGCGGGGACGATGTGCGGGGCCGACGCGTCGCCGAAGTGGGCCGCGAGCACCGTCATCAGCGGCCGGAACCGCTTGCCGCCCGCGTCGACCAGATAGCGCGCCGCCTCGGCGATGAACTGGTCGTCGGACCGCACCGCGGTGCGCAGCGTGGCCTCGACGGCGTCCAGACCAGCCCGAACGGACGCCTCTAGTTGCGGGTCGGCGAACTCGACCCCGATCGTCGTCTGGGCGGGACTCACCCGCGAAGCTTGGCGGCGTGTTGCGCCAAGTCGAGGACAGGCTGCGGGAACACGCCGAGCACGATCGTCACGAGGGTGCCGAGGGTGAGCGCGACGGCGGTGGCCGGTGATGGGATGGCGATCGTCGGCGCGTTGTCGGGCGGCTCGGCGAAGAACATCAGCACCACGATGCGCAGGTAGTAGAACGCCGCGATCGCCGACGCGACCAGCGCGATCACGACCAGCGGCGCGGCCTCGTGATACGCCGCACGGAACACGGCGAACTTGCCGACGAAGCCGGCGGTGAGCGGGATGCCTGCCATCGACATGAGCAGGATCGTCATGACGGTGGCGACGAGCGGGCTCTTGCGCGCGAGGCCCGACCACTGCGACAGGTGCGTGGCCTCGCCGTTGGCGTCGCGCACCAGCGTCACCAACCCGAACGCGGCGACGGTCGAGAAGCCGTACGTGAGCAGGTAGAACAGCGTGCTCGAGATGCCGTCCTTCGACAGCGCGATCAACCCGACCAGCAGGAAGCCGGCATGCGCGATGGACGAGTACGCGAGGATGCGCTTCACGTCGGTCTGGGTCAGGCCGACGATTGCGCCGACGGCCATGGACGCGATGGCGACGCCCCACATCATCGGCCGCCAGTCCCACCGCGTCGAGGAGAACCCGACGTATAGCACGCGCAGGATCGCACCGAACGCGGCGACCTTGGTGCACGAAGCCATGAACGCCGTGACCGCGGTGGGCGAACCTTGGTACACGTCGGGCGTCCAGCTGTGGAACGGCGCGATGCCCGCCTTGAACAGCAGCCCGACGACGAGCATCGCGAGGCCGAGGTAGAGCAGGACGTCGGACTTGGTCGAGGTCTGCGCCGCGGTGAGGATCGTCGGCAGGTCGACGGAGTTCGCATAGCCGTACAGCAACGCCAGGCCGTACAGGAAGAACGCCGACGCGAACGCCCCGAGCAGGAAGTACTTGACCGCCGCCTCCTGCGAGAGCAGCCGGCGGCGGCGGGAAAGGCCGGCCATCAGGTAGAGCGGCAGCGACAGCACCTCGAGGGCGACGAACATCAGCAGCAGGTTGTTCGCGATCGGGAAGATCAGCATGCCGCCGACGGCGAACAAGGCCAGCGGGAAGACCTCGGTCTGGACGCGCTCGCTCTGCATCAGCTGCCGATCGCGCGGCGAGCCCACCACGACCGCGGCCTGCGCGACGATCGGGCTGCCCTCGACGGCACGCTCGGAGATGAGCAGCACGGACATGACCGCCAGGATCAGGATCGAGCCCTGGATGAACAGGCCCACCCCGTCCACCGCGATCGCGCCAGCGAACAAGCCCTTCTGCGAACCGGTGCCCAGCGGCGTCGTCAGCGAGGTTTTGTGCAGCAGGAGCACTGACGCGAAGGCGCCGAGCAGCGCTGTGATCGTGACGCTGACCTGGACGGCGAAACGCTCGGCGCGCGGAACGAACGCCTCGATCAGCACCCCGAGGCACGCGGCGCCGAAGATGATCCACACCGGCCAGAGCGCGTGGTAGGCGATCGAGGGCGTGGGGACCCCGGGCAGCGGTGCGGCCAGCAGGCTGGTCATTTCGCTCCTCCGACCGCGGTGCCGGACGCGGGCGCCGGGTCCGTCTGGTGGACGTTCTGCAAGGTGAACTTGACTGCCGGGTTGATCACGTCGATCACCGGCTTCGGGTAGATGCCGAGCGCGATGATGATCACGATCAGCGGTCCGACGGCGAATGCCTCGCGCGCGTTGAGGTCGCGGAACTTCTTGACCTTGTCGCTGACCGCGCCTTGCATGGTGCGCTGGTAGAGCCACAGTACGTAGATCGCGGCCAGGATGATGCCCGTGGTGGCCAGCACGGCCAGGCCCTTGTGCCGGGTGAACGTCCCGACGAGGACGAGGAACTCGCTGACGAATGTGCTCATGCCGGGCAGGGCCAGCGCCGACAAGCCGGCCAGCAGGAACACACCGGCCAGCAGCGGCGTGACGCGCGCTGTGCCGCCGTAGTCGGCGACGTTGCGGCTCTTGCCGCGTGCGACGAGCAGGCCGACGATCAGGAACAGCACACCCGTCGAGAACCCGTGGTTGACCATGTAGAGCACGGCGCCGGTGCCCGCCTGGGACGTGAACGCGAAGATGCCCAGGCCGATGAAGCCGAAGTGCGCGACCGACGTGTACGCGACGAGACGTTTCATGTCGCGCTGGCCGATCGCCAGGAACGCCGCGTACAGGATGCCGATTACCGACAGGATCAGGATGGTCGGCGCGAAATACCTTGATGCATCAGGGAAAAGTGGCAGGCAGTAGCGCAGGAAGCCGAACGTGCCGACCTTGTCGAGCACGCCGACGAGCAGCGCGGCGCCACCCGCCGGGGCCTCGGCGCCCGCGTCCGGCAGCCAGGTGTGGAACGGGACGAGCGGCGCCTTGATCGCAAACGCGATGAAGAAGCCGAGGAACAGCCACTTCTGCGTGGCGTTGTCGGGGATCGTGCCGATCAGCTGCCCGAACGAGAACGTCGACTTGCCGGCGGTGACGTACAGGCCGATGACGGCGGCCAGCATCAGCAGGCCGCCGACCAGCGAGTACAGGAAGAACTTCATCGCGGCGTATTGCCGGCGCGGGCCGCCGAAGCTGCCGATGATGAAGTACATCGGCACGAGCATCGCCTCGAAGAACACGTAGAACAGGAAGACGTCGGTAGCGGTGAACACGCCGACCATGAAGAATTCGAGCAGCAGCAACAGGGCGAAGTAGGTCTTCACGCTGCGCTTCGGCATGCCGGTGTCTTCGGCGTCGCGCCTGGAGTCGAACGAGTTCCAGGACGCGAGGATGACGGCCGGCACGAGGATCACCGACATCGCGACCAGGACCAGGGCAATGCCGTCGACGCCGAATGCCAGGTGCACGCCGAGCGCCTTGATCCACACCCAGCTGCCCTCGAACTGGAAGCGTGCGCCCTTCGTGTCGAAGCGCACGCCGACCACGATCGTGTAGACGACGACCGCCAGCGAGAACGCCAGCGCGACCTGCTTGGCCAGCTTGGTGTCTTCCTTGGGCAGCGCGAACACGACGAGTGAGCCGACCAGCGGCAGCAGCACGAGCCCGACCAGCGTGAGGTTGTGCATCAGCTGAACCTCACTGCGAGCAGGACGGCGACCACCGCGACGGCGCCGCCCATCATCGAGAGCGCGTAGCTTCGGACGAATCCGGTCTGCAGCCTGCGCAATCGTCCCGAGCCGCCACCGAATCCGGCTGCGAGTCCATTGACCGCGCCGTCGACGCCCTTGCTGTCGAAGTAGACGAGCGCCCGGGTCAGCCACAGGCCAGGGCGTTCGAGCACGACCTCGTTGAACGACTCGGTGTAGAGCTTATTGCGAGCCACCGTCGTCACTACCGAGACGCCCACCGGCTGCGCCGCCGGCACGGGGCGGATGCCGAACGCGACCCACGCACCGCCCACTCCGAGGGCGACGACCACAAGCGTCAGGACGGTGAGGACGACCGGCGAGACGGTGTGCACGCCCAGCTCGCCGCTCGGGCCCACCGACGGCGTAAGCCAGTGCTGCAGGCCCCCGCCGAAGATCAACAGGTAGCCACCGACCAGCGACAGCACGCCGAGCGCGATCATCGGCCAGGTCATCACGCGTGGCGCCTCGTGCGGATGGACGTCGTCCTCCCAGCGCCGCTCGCCGTGGAACGTCATGACGAGCGCGCGGGTCATGTAGAACGCGGTGAGGCCGGCGCCGAGGAGCGCGACGACGCCGAGGACCCAGCCCGACGTGCCGCCCTTGTCCAGCGCTGACTCGATGATCTTGTCCTTCGTCCAGAAACCGGTGGCGAGCGGGAAGCCGATGATCGCGAGGTACCCGCAGACGAACACGGCATAGGTGATCGGCATGACCCTGGCCAGGCCGCCGAACCGGCGCATGTCTATTCGGTCGTTCATCGCGTGCATGACCGAACCGGCCGAGAGGAACAGCGCCGCCTTGAAGAAGCCGTGGCCCAGCAGGTGCATGATGCCGATCGCGTACACGCCGGGGCCGAGGCCGACGGCCAGGAACATGTAGCCGATCTGGCTCACCGTCGAGTAGGCGAGCACGCGCTTGAGATCGTCCTGCGCGCATCCGCAGATACACCCGTAGAGCAAGGTGATCGCGCCGACGACGACGACCGCCGTCCGCGCCGCCTGCGACTCGTTGAAGATCGGCGCCGACCGGGCGATGAGGTACACGCCGGCGGTGACCATCGTTGCGGCGTGGATCAGCGCCGAGACGGGGGTCGGGCCCTCCATGGCGTCCGGCAGCCAGCCCTGCAGCGGGAACTGGCCGGACTTGCCGCACGCCCCGAGTAGCAGCATGAAGCCGAGCGCCGCGGCGACGCCCTGGCTTGCGCCGCCCATTGCGGCGAAGACACCGGAGAACGACGTCGTGCCGAAGTAGGCGAACATGATCATGATCGCGATCGACAGGCCGGCATCGCCGACGCGGTTGAAAATGAACGCCTTCTTGGCGGCCGTCGAGGACGACGCGCGGTTGTAGTAGTAGCCGATGAGCAGGTAGGACGTGAGGCCCACGCCCTCCCAGCCGACGTACAGCGAGAGGTAGTTGTCGCCGAGCACCAGCAGCAGCATCGCCGCGATGAACAGGTT
>DASXRA010000204.1:0-5755 GCA_036506855.1 Jatrophihabitantaceae bacterium | reverse complement strand
GGGCCGCTCGGCGAGCATCGCTCCGCCGCTGAAATAACCCCGGTTCGGCGAGCAAACTGGGATTTCAGCGGGGAAGGTGGGGTTGCGCAGCCGGACGGCCAGCTCGCCGGCCGCCGCTTCCCGGCCGGTGACACCGGATCGGCCGGCGAAATCCGGTCGCAACGGCCGGGGAGGGGCGGGCACCGCGGCGTTGGCAGGCCTGCCCGCGCGTCGGTCGCCGAAATTGTCGCCGCCCGCTGTCAACATCGAGGCATGGAAGTTGTCCTGCTCGTTGTCGGGCTGCTCATCGGCCTCGGTGCCGGCCTGGCCGTCGGCTGGCTGGCCGCCGCCCAGCGCTCCGGCGCCGAGGCGGCGCGGCTCGGTGCGGCCCTCGAGGCTGAGCGTTCCGCTGCCCTCGCACGGCAGGATTTTCAGGCGCGGACAGACGACCAGCTTCGCGAGACGTTCGGTTCGCTCGCCGGCGACGCGCTGCGCCGCAACAGCGAGGCGTTCGTCCGGCTCGCCGAGGCCAAGCTGGCGACCGCCGAAACGGCCGCGGACGGCGCTCTCGCGCAGCGCCAGCAGGCGATCGAGGGTCTCGTGGC
Organism: Jatrophihabitantaceae bacterium; assembly: GCA_036506855.1. Classification (GTDB taxonomy): domain Bacteria; phylum Actinomycetota; class Actinomycetes; order Mycobacteriales; family Jatrophihabitantaceae; genus DASXRA01. The sequence continues at coordinate 5,171 of DASXRA010000204.1, read as the reverse complement.
GCCGCTGCGCGAGTCGCTCGAGCGCGTGCAGCAGCAGCTCGGCGCGGTCGAGCGCGAACGGGCAGGCTCGTACTCGGCGCTGCTGGAGCAGATCGGCACGATGCGCCAGACGTCCGAGCAGCTGCGCACCGAGACGGCGCAGCTGGTCACCGCCCTGCGCGCACCCCAGATCCGTGGGCGGTGGGGCGAGCTGCAGCTCGAACGCGCGGTCGAGGCGGCGGGCCTGACCGAGCACGTCGACTACGTCACCCAGGCCTCGGCCACGGGTGAGGACGGCCGCGTCCGGCCGGACCTGATCGTGCGCCTCGTCGGGGGCAAGAACGTCATCGTCGACTCGAAGGTCGCGTTCAGCGGCTACCTGGAGGCGATGGAGGCGCGCGACGAGACGACCCGGGCCGCGCGCCTCAAGGCCCACGCCCGTCATCTGCGCGACCACATCGACTCCCTCGGCGCCAAGGCGTACTGGCAGCGCTTCGCGCCGACGCCGGAGTTCGTCGTCTGCTTCGTTCCGGCCGACGCGTTCCTCGACGCCGCACTGCGCGAGGAGCCCTCGCTGCAGGAGCACGCGTTCAGCCGCAACGTCATCCTGGCGACGCCCTCCACACTCGTCGCGCTGCTGCGCACGGTGGCCTACACCTGGCGGCAGGACGCGCTCGCCGCCAACGCCGCCGAGGTCCACCAGCTCGGGCGTGAGCTCTACCAGCGGTTGTCCACGATGGGCGGGCACATCGACAAGCTCGGCCGGTCGCTGTTCACCGCGGTCGGTTCGTACAACCAGACCGTCTCGTCGCTGGAGAGCCGGGTGCTGGTCACCGCCCGGCGGATGGTCGATCTCAAGGTGATCGATCCCAACGAGAAGTTGGAGCCGCCGCAGCAGGTGACCGACATCGCGCGATCCACGCAGGCGCCTGAGCTGACCGAACAACGGGTAGTCGCAATCGCCAAGCAACGCATCCCGGTCGGCCAGGCCGAGTTGCCCGCGGTGACGCCGGAGGCGTCCGGCGCCTGAGACGCGTCGGGGTGCCCGGCACCGAGCGAGGGCCCGAAAATCGGGGCGGCGGCGCCGCTGGCGATGATCTCGGGCGTTTTGTCGACGCGCCACACCGAGGTCTAACGGGTACCGTGTCAAGCAGTCCGCCCGCTCGAAACGACACCGGCAGGCAGGCCGCGACTCACCGGGTCCGCGCCCGCCTGGCCCACGCCGCGAAGGAGCGACGTCTTGGCCCACGTGCCCGCACAACAGGGCGCCCGGTACGGGCGGCCCTCGGCGCAGGCATATCCGCCGACGGCCCAGCCCGGCGGCTACCAGTCCGGACCCGGCGGCTACTCGCCGGGCGGCCGCCAACCCGGACCTGGCCGGTACCAGCCGGGTTCGGGCGGATACCAGCCGGGTTCGGGCGGATACCAGCCGCCGACCACGCCCGGCCCCGCGTACGGGGACGGCTGGGACACCCCGACACACACCGTCTCAGCGGCCTACCAGACCGGACCGCGACCAGGCGTCCCCGAACGGGGAGTGGCCGGCTGGTTCGCCGTCCTCGTCCTGATCCTCATCTCCGCGATCGGCGGGGCCGTCGACGTCGCCAGTGGCTCGCAGGTCAGGGGCGGCTTCAACGTCGGCATCGTCGTGGCATCGATCGTCGCGATCATCATCGTCCGGCGGCGCGCGATGTTCCCGGTCGTCGTGGCGCCCCCGCTGGTCTACTTCGCGGCGTCGGCGATCATGCTCTACGCGCGGTCCGGGGGGCTGCACGATCGCAAGGTGCTCCTGGACGCGGCCGCGAACTGGCTGGTCTACGGCTTCCCGGCGATTGCCGGCGCCACGGCGGCGGTGCTGATCATCGCCGGCATCCGGATGTTCAGCGGCCGCTAGTACCAACTCAGATCGCGCAACTTCTGGCGGTCTCACGCCGCCAGGAGTTGCGCAATTCGATGAAGGACAGGCGGGCGGCTCAGCGATGCGCGCGCAGGTCGCGACGCAGCTCCTGGGGCAGCGCGAACGTCAGCCGCTCGTCGACGTGCGTGACCTCTTCGAGGTCGGCGTACCCGCGTTCGGCGAGCCACGTCGCGACGTCACGCACCAGCACCTCCGGCACGGACGCACCACTGGACAGCCCGACCGTCGTCACGCCGTCGAGCCAGTTCGCTTCGATCGCGGCGACGTTCTCGACCAGGTGCGCGGCCGGTGCGCCGGCGGCCAGTGCGACCTCGACCATGCGCACCGAGTTCGAGGAGTTCGCCGAGCCGACGACCAAGAACAGGTCGACCTGCGGGGCGATCACCTTCACGGCGGCCTGCCGGTTCTGGGTCGCGTAGCAGATGTCGTCGCTCGGCGGCGATTCGAGCAGCGGGAACTTCTCGCGCAGCGCGTCGACGGTCTGCATCGTCTCGTCGACGGACAGCGTGGTCTGCGACAGCCAGACCACCTTGGCCGGGTCGCGCACGTTCGCGTTCGCCACGTCGTCCGGGCCGTCGACGAGGTGGATGCGGTCGGGAGCCTCACCGGTGGTGCCGACGACCTCCTCGTGCCCGTCGTGACCGATGAGCAGGATGTCGTAATCGCCGGCTGCGAACCGCTTGGCCTCGTTGTGCACCTTGGTGACGAGCGGGCACGTGGCGTCGATGGCCTTGAGGTTGCGCTTGCGTGCCTCGGCGTGGACCTCCGGGGCGACGCCGTGTGCCGAGAACACCACGATCGAGCCCTCGGGCACCTCGTCGTTCTCCTCGACGAAGATCGCCCCCCGCGCCTCGAGCGTGCGGACGACGTGCAGGTTGTGCACGATCTGCTTGCGCACGTAGACGGGCGCGCCGTAGAGATCCAGTGCCTGCTCGACGGTCTGGACCGCCCGGTCGACGCCTGCGCAGTAGCCGCGCGGCTTGGCCAGCAGCACGCGCCGTCGGGCCGCCGGGCCAGCGGGCGGGCCGCCGGGAGATACCGTCATGCCCCCGATGGTACGGACGCGGCGCGACGGGTCACGCGGCACAATGCAGCGACCACCCCGCCCGGCGCCCCCCGCTTCGCGCGGACCGCCCCGGTTTGGTGCAAGCTCTAGGCCATGGCGCAGATCCCCACACCGTTACGTGCGGCGCTCGGCCTGATGGCCAACGCCATCGAAGGCGCGCGCACGCTGCCCGACAAGGCCGTCGAGCTGCCCGTCATGGCGGTGAGCACGGCGTTGCAGTTCTCGCTGCGCGCCCAGCAGCGCTATGCCGAACTGACGCTGCGCGGGGACGAGCTGCTCAGCCGGCTGCACGGGCTGCCCGAGGAGCCGCCCGAATGGGCGACATTCGACGACGAGGCGGTGAGTGCCAAACCGGCCGCGCCGAGCGCCCAGCCTGCTCCCCCGCCGACGAGCGCGGCGAAGCAGCCGCGGGCTCGCAAGGCGGCGCCCGCGAAGAAGACCGCCGCCGCGAAGAAGGCCGCCGCGACCAAGAAGACCGCCGCCGCGAAGAAGACCGCCGCCAAGGCGAAGACCACCAAGCGCACAGGCGCGAAGACGGTGCGCGCGAAGCGTTCGGCCGAGCCGTCAGCCTTCGACGCCGTGGGCGACGCCAGCGCGGCCCTGGGGACGTCCGCGGGCTGATGGCCCGGCTGGAGTCATCGCCGGAGCGGCCGGTTCCGGTGCGCGTCGTCGCGCAGAAGATCGCCGAGTGGATCAACCGGCTCGGCGAGATCTGGATCGACGGGCAGATCGCCCAGCTCACCCGGCGTCCGGGCATGGCGACGCAGTTCCTCGTGCTGCGCGACACCGACGCGAACATCTCGCTGAACGTGACCTGCCCGCGCGGCGTTCTCGCCGACACGATCGACGAGGGATCGCGGGTCGTGTTGCGTGCGCGCCCGGATTACTACATCGAGCGCGGGACGCTGAGCCTGCGCGCGACCGAAATCCGCCAGCTCGGCCTCGGCGAGCTGCTCGCCCGCCTCGAGGCGCTCAAGCGGCTGCTCGCCGCCGAGGGCCTGTTCGCCGCCGACCGCAAGCGCTCGCTGCCGTTCCTGCCGCGCCGAGTCGGTCTGATCACCGGACGGGCCAGTGCGGCCGAGCGCGACATCGTCGAGAACTCCCGCCGACGGTTCGCGGGGGTGTCATTCCGGATCGAGAACGTCGCAATACAGGGACCATCCGCCGTCAACGAGGTGGTTGCCGCGCTGGAACGGCTCGACGCGGACGACGACGTCGACGTGATCGTCATCGCGCGTGGTGGCGGCAGCGTCGAGGATCTGTTGCCGTTCTCCAACGAGACGCTGATCCGCGCGGTGTCGGCGTGCCGCACGCCCGTGGTGAGCGCGATCGGGCACGAGCCCGACTCGCCGCTGCTCGACCTGGTGGCCGACGTGGCCGCGTCCACACCGACCGACGCCGCGAAGCGGATCGTGCCGGACGTCGCCGAGCAACGGCGCGGCCTGACCGAGCTGCACGAGCGAGCAAGGTCGTCGATCCGGCGCCGCCTGCGCTCCGAGCGCGAACTGATCGCCAGCGTGCCGGGGCGGTTGCGAGGAGTGCTCCGCGCCCGGATCGAACGCGAGGCCGGCCAGACCGAGGCGTTGCGCGAGCGGGCGCGCCGGTCGACACGCACCGCGGTGATCGCCGCAGCGAGCGATCTCGACCACGTACGGGCACGCGTGCGGACGCTGTCGCCGCAGGCCACTCTCGATCGCGGCTACGCCGTCGTGCAGCTCGCCGACGGGCGGGTCGTCCGCGACCCGGCCGACGCGACCGGACATCTGCGGGTCCGCGTCGCGCGCGGCGAGTTCGGGGCGACAGCAGACTGATCAGCGGTCGAACACCGTCACCTCGATCGCGTACACATCGGCCCGGTAGACGTGATCGCCGAACTCGATGGCCCGCCCGTCGGTGTCGTACGCGGTGCGCTGCATGGTGATCACCGGCTGGCCGCGGCGGATGTCGAGCAGCCGCGCCTCACGCTGGCTCGCGGTGCGTGCGGCGATCCGCTGCTTGGCCACCTGTGGCCGGACGCCACGTGCGCGCAACATCCGGTAGAGGCCGTCGGCGCCCAACTGCTCGGCCGAGACGTCGGCATACTCGGGCGGCAGCCAGTTGTGCATGAGCGCAAGCGGGCGGCCGTCGGCTAGCCGCAGCCGCTCGACGTAGACGATCGGCGTCGCGGGATCCACGCCGATCGACGCGGCGGCGGTCGCGTTCACCCGC
>DASXRA010000203.1:0-9773 GCA_036506855.1 Jatrophihabitantaceae bacterium | reverse complement strand
GCCTTACGGGTCACCAGGGTCACGCGCGGGACGACCGCCTCGCCGAACGCGTGCAGCAGCTTGGCACCACGACGCACAACGCCGTCCCATTCCTGGCCCACGCCGGGCAGGTAGCCAGGCACGTCGACGAGCACGACGAGGGGCACGCCGAATGCGTCGCAGGTGCGCACGAACCGCGCGGCCTTCTCGGCGCTGGCCGAGTCGAGGCAGCCGCCCAGGCGAATCGGGTTGTTGGCCAGCACGCCGACCGACCTGCCGGCTAACCGGCCCAGTCCGGTCACGATGTTCGGCGCCCACCTCGCGTGCAGCTCGATGAACGTGGCTTCGTCGAGGACGCCGTCGATCAGCGGGTGGACGTCGTAGGCGCGCTTTGGGCTGTCGGGCAGCAGCGCGCGCAGATCGCGGTCCGGGCCGACCGCGTGCAGGTCGAGCGTGCCCTGCAGGGCCAGCAGCGCCGTCGTGCGCCGGGCTGTGTCGAGCGCATCGTCGTCGGAGTCGGTGACGATGTGGACGACGCCGCTGCGCCGCCCGTGCGTGTCGGCGCCGCCGAGCGATTCCATGTCGACGTTCTCGCCGGTGACGCTGCGCACCACGTCCGGGCCGGTGACGAACACCCGCCCGGTGGCCGACATGATCACCAGGTCGGTCAGCGCCGGGCCGTACGCGGCGCCGCCTGCGGCCGGGCCGAGCACCACCGAGATCTGCGGCACCCGTCCGGATGCGCGGATCATTGCTGCGAAGACGAGCCCGACGGCGTCCAGTGCCTCGACGCCGTCGGCCAGCCGGGCGCCGCCGCAGTGCCACAGGCCGATCACCGGGATCCGCTCGCGCACCGCCGTGTCGATCGCGTCGACGATGTAGCGGCAGCCGACCGCGCCCATCGCCCCGCCCATGACGAGCGCATCGGTCGCGTACGCCGTCACCGGCGCGCCCTCGATGGTGCCGCGCACGGCGAACACACCGCTGTTGTCGCGCTCATGCAGCGCGTGCATGCTGCCCGCGTCGAGCAGCTTCGACAGCCTGAGCTCAGGATCGCGCGGGTCGATCTCGGCGGCGACGGGCGGTTCGGCGGTGAGCGTCATGAGGCTAAGCCCTTCCTGAGCCCGGTATGAGCATCGCAGCGAGTACCGCAGCGAAGCGAGGAACGCAGCGAGGAGCGGAGTGGAGGGCCGAGGCGGGGAGCAGCGTCATTGTGACCTCTTAGGCTTTGTGGAAGAGCACTGCGACGTTGTGCCCGCCGAATCCGAACGAGTCGTTCAGCGCGGCAGGCACGGTCATGTGTCGCGCCTCGTCGCGCGGAATGTCCACGGTGACCTCGTCGTCGGGGTCGTCGAGGTTGATGGTCGGTGGCACGAGGTCGTCGCGGATCGCTAGCACGGTGGCGATCGCCTCGATCGCGCCGGCCGCGCCGAGCAGGTGCCCGGTCATCGACTTGGTGGCCGCGACGACGGTCTGGTCGCCGAAGAGCGCGGAGATCCAGAGGGCCTCCGCGATGTCGCCGACCGGCGTCGACGTGGCATGGGCGTTCACGTGCACGACGTCCGCGATGTCGACACCGGACCGCTCCACCGCCAGGCGCGCTGCCCGTGCCTGGCCAGAACCCGCGGGATCGGGCTGCACGATGTCGTGCGAGTCGGCCGTGATTCCGGCGCCACCCAGCACTGCGTACGGCTCGCGCCCGCGCGCCCGGGCCGACGAGCGTCGCTCGAGCACGAGCACGCCCGCACCTTCTCCTAGCACGAACCCGTCACGTGCCTTGTCGAACGGACGTGACGCGCGCTCGGGTTCGTCGTTGCGGGTGCTCATCGCGCGCATCTGCGCGAACCCGGTGATGGTCAGCGGGTGGATGCACGCCTCGGTGCCGCCGACGACCACGACGTCGGCGCGGTCGAGCTGGATCAGGTCGAGCCCGTATGCGATCGCCTCGGCACCTGATGCGCAGGCACTCACCGGCGTGTGGACGCCGGCGCGCGCGCCGACATCGAGGCCGACGTACGCCGCGGCGCCGTTCGGCATGTTCATCGGGATGAGCAGCGGCGAGACCCGGCTCGCGCCCTTCTCCAGGATGATGTCGTGCTGGGCCATCAGGCTGGTCACGCCGCCTATGCCGGTGCCGATGACGACGGCGACCCGCTCCGGGTCGAGCCCGGCGTCGGCGGCCTTGCCGGTGAACCCGGCGTCGGCCCACGCCTCGCGTCCGGCGATGATCGCGGCCTGCTCGGCGCGGTCCAGCCGTCTTGCCTGGACGCGCGGCATCGCCTCGGCCGGGTCGACGGCCATCTGCCCGGCGATGCGCACCGCGATCGACGCCGCCCAGTCCTGGGTGAGCGGTGCGACGCCGGACCGGCCCTTGATCAGGCCGGACCAGAACGTCGCCACGTCACCGCCGAGTGGGGTCGTCGCGCCAAGGCCGGTGACGACGACTTCGTCGCTGGCGGCACTCATGATTGACGTCCCTTCGATGTCACGCGTTTGACTGGATGTAGCTCACCGCGTCGCCAACGGTCTTGAGCTTCGGCAGCTCGTCGTCGGGGATCTTGACGCCGAACTTCTCCTCGGCTGCCATGGCCACTTCGACCATCGACAGGGAGTCGACGTCGAGGTCGTCGGTGAACGACTTGTCGTCGACGACGTCCTCAGGTGCGACGTCGGCGACTTCGTGCAGGATCTCGGCGAGTCCGGTACGGATCTCGTCGGGAGTGGCGGCCACTAGCGGTTCCTTTCTGTCAGTCTGTCTATTTCCGTCGGGATGACGGAGGCGCAGACGGTGTTCACGGAGCGAGGACGACCTGCGCCGCGTATGCGAGTCCCGACCCGAAGCCCAGTAGCAGTACCGGGGCACCGGACGGGATCTCGCCGCGCTCGACCATCTTGGAAAGCGCGAGCGGGATCGTCGCAGCCGACGTGTTGCCCGACACCTGGATGTCTCGGGCGACGACGGCGTTCGCCGCGCCGAGCTTGCGCGCGAGCACGTCGATGATGCGCAGGTTTGCCTGGTGCGGCACGAATGCCGCGAGCTCGGACGGGTCAACGCCGGCCCGCCGGCAGGCCTCGAGCGCGACCGGCACCATCTTGGTGGTCGCCCAGCGGTAGACGGCCTGGCCTTCCTGCCGGAAGAAGTGGGACTGCTCGTCGATGACGACCGTGTCGGCCTGGTCGCCGTCGCTGCCCCAGACGACCGGGCCGATGCCCGGTTCGTCGGATGGTCCGACCACGGCCGCGCCGGCACCGTCGGCGAGGATGATGCACGTGCTGCGGTCGGTGAAGTCCAGCCAGCCCGAGAAGCGCTCGGACGCCACCACAAGCGCATTGCGGGCCTGGCCGACCTGCACTGCGGCCGACGCGACGTTGAGCGCGTAGACGAATCCCGAGCATCCGGAGTTCACGTCGTACGCGCCCGGCGCTGCGATACCGAGCCGGCTCGCCAGTTGCGGCGCGGCCGCAGGGACGGGTGTCGGCATCGTGCACGTCGCGGTGATGACCAGGTCGATGTCGCCGGTGGCGACGCCCGCGGCGGCCAGCGCCTTGCTGGCGGCGTTCTCGGCCATGTCGACCACGGTCTCGTCCGGGTCGGCGTAGCGGCGCTCGGCGATGCCGACGCGGCTCTTGACCCACTCGTCGTCGGTGTCGACACCGCGCGCGATCAGGTCGTTGTTGGTCACGACGTTGGACGGTTGGTAGTGGCCGACGCCGAGGATGCGCGTGGCTGTCGGGGCGCTGACTGGCGCGGCAAACGGCATGGTTGTTACAGCTCCGATCCGTCGGACAGCAGGGCCACCGGCAGTCCGGCGGCGACGATGTCGCCGTCGTGCCGCAGCCATTCGGTCAGCACGCCCGCCGTCGTGGCGACGATCGCGTGTTCGTCACGATTGGTACGTACGATGCCCAGCCGCATACCACGCTCGACGTGCTGGCCTTCGGTCAACCCCTCGGCGCGGGTGAAGATGCCCTTGGCCGGAGTGACGACGATCTGGAAATCCGGTGTGTGCTCACCCTGGCCGTGCAGCGGCCGGCTGCTGATGGCGCAGCGCGCCGCCTCTAAGTCCCCCGGCGCTTTGACGGCGAGCAACTCGACGCCGGGCAGTTCGCGCTTGGCGATACCGGTGAGCGTGCCGGCCGGCGCCAGTTCGATCGCGGCGCTGACGCCCAGATCGCGCAGCGTCTGCATGCACAGGTCCCAGCGCACCGGGCGGGTCACTTGCTCGACGAGGCGCGCGACGAGCTGGTCGCCATAGGCGATCGCCGTGCCGTCCGCGTTCGACAGCAACAGGTGGTGCGGGTCGGTGGCCTTGACGTCCTGGGCGTATGCGCTCAGCGCTTCCTCGGCGGAGGCCATGTAGCGCGTGTGGAACGCGCCCGCCACGGCGAGTGGCCGCACCCGGGCCCCGGGCGGAGTCGACTCGGCGAGTACGGCGAGGTCGTCGAGTGCACCCGCCGCGACGATCTGGCCGGCGCCGTTGCGGTTGGCCGGGGTCAGGCCGGCGGCTGCGATGCCGGCCAGGACGTCCGCCGCGTTGCCGCCGAGAACAGCGGACATGCCGCTGGGCGCGAGCGCGCAGGCCGCTGCCATCTCGGCGCCGCGGCGCGCCGCGAATTCGATCGCGGCGGCGGGTGTCAGCGCGCCGGCGACGGCGGCGGCGGTCAGCTCGCCGACGCTGTGCCCGGCGATAACGGATGCGCCCGCCGACGCGCCGTCCACGCCGAGCTCACCCGCGGCGAGCACCCCCATCGCGACGAGCAGCGGCTGGGTGACGGCGGTGTCCTTGATCTCGTCGGCGTCCGCGGTGGTGCCCAACCGGATCAGGTCGAGCCCGACGAGCTCGCCCAGGCTGCCGATCACGTCGGCGGCGCCCGGCAGTTCGAGCCACGGCGAGAGCATGCCAGGGCTCTGGGCACCCTGTCCGGGCGCGAGGACTGCGATCACACCCTCGACGATCCCTTGTCGATGGCAGCCAAGGCGATGACGACCCGCACAGGGTTAGTCGGCGTGCCGTTGTAGCTAACTCACAACTTCCAGAGATGGCTTGTCCGTATGTGACATCGAATGATCGTTGGAGTTGCGCAAGGGTTTCGCCCGGCCGTCAGCCCGACGCGTCCAACCGGCCGAGCGTCAAAGCGACCTGAATCGTGAACGCGCCACGCGGATTGGTGGGCGCTTCACCACATACCTCGCCAACGCGTCGCAACCGGTACCGCACGGTGTTGGCGTGGACGAACAGGGCGCGGGCGGTGGTCTCCAGCGCGCCACCCGAGGCGAGGAACATCGTGACCGTGTCGAGCAGCACGTCACCGGCCTTCGTCAACGGGCGGTAGACGTGCGCCAGCAACGCCTCGCGCGCATCGGCGTCGCCGGCGAGTGCTCGTTCGGGCAGCAGCGCGTCGGCGCTGACCGGCCGGGGAGCACCCGGCCAGCCGGCCACTGCACGCAGGCCCGACAGCGCCGTCCGGGTGACCGAGCTCGCCTCGCTGACGTCGCTCGCGCGCGGGCCGACGACGACGGGCCCGTCGCCGAATGACGTCAGCACGCTTTGCGCGGCAGTCACGGGGTCGTCGATGTTGCCGAGCACGACGACCAGCCGCCCGCCGTGCGCGCCGGCGATCGCGTCGAATCCGAGGCGCCGCGCTGCGCGGTGCACGCCGGACAGCATCTCCTCACGCTCGCGGTCGGGCGCCGCGCCCACGACGGCCGTCACCGGGCCGCTGGAGCGCCAGCCGAGCGCGGCGAGCTGGCTCTGCGGCTCGTCGGCGATGGACACTCCGCGGACGAGGCCGTCGATAACGAGTGCCTCGAGGCGGGCGTCCCACGCGCCCCGGCTCTCCGCGGCGCTGGCATAGACGCGCGCGGACGCGAACGCGATCTCGCGACTGAAGCGCAGCAGCTCCTCGCGGACGGCGTCCTCGTCGCCAGGCGCGGCGAGTGAGGGCAGCTGCTCCTCGGCCAAGGTGATCGTCGTCCGGACGAGCTCGACGGTCTGCTGGAGCGTGACGGTGCGGGCCATCGCCCGAGGCGCGGCGGCGAAGACCTCGCCGGTCAGCCGCAGCACGTCGTCGGGGGAGCGCAGCCATTCGACGAACGACGCGATGCCGGCTTGCGCCACCAGCGTGACCCAGGACCGCTGGTCGGCCGGCAGCTCGCGAAACCAGGGCAGCTCGTCGTCCATCCGCGCGACGGCCTGCGTGGCGAGGCGTCCGGCGGCCTGCTCGATGCGCCGGATCGTTCGCTCGTCGTGCGCGGGTCTCACGCGAGCAGCCTGCCATGCGTACCGGCTAGCGTGCTCGATGTGCCTCCTCCTCGGGACGTCGTCGCGGACCTCCGCCGAATCGCGTTCCTGCTCGAGCGGGCCCACGAACCGACGTTCCGGGTCAGGGCATTCCGGTCGGCGGCGGCGCGGGCCGAGTCGCTCACGCCGGCCGAGCTCAGCGAGCGTGCCGCGGCCGGGACGCTGCGCGAGCTGCCGGGCATCGGCGACGTGACCGCGCGGTGCATCACGGAGTCACTGCGTGGCGAGGAGCCGGTGTACCTGCGGCGGCTGGACGCGACGGCCGGCACGCCCGTCGCCGAGGCAGGCGCCGAGTTGCGGGCCGCGCTGCGCGGTGACTGCCACGCGCATTCGGACTGGTCCGACGGTGGGTCGCCGATCCGCGAGATGGCCGAGACCGCCCGCGACCTCGGCCACGAATACCTCGTCCTCACCGATCATTCGCCCCGCCTGACGGTCGCGCGCGGGCTCTCGGCCGAGCGGCTCGAACAGCAACTCGACGTCGTCGCGTCGCTCAACGACGAGTTGGCGCCGTTCCGGATCCTGACCGGCATCGAGGTCGACATCCTCGACGACGGCCGGCTCGACCAGACCGACGCGTTGCTCAGCAGGCTCGATCTCGTCGTCGCGAGTGTCCACAGTGGACTGCGGATGCCGTCCGCCGAGATGACGCCGCGCATGGTTGCGGCGATCGCCAACCCGCACACCGACATCCTCGGCCACTGCACGGGACGCCTGATCACTGGCGGGCGCGGCAAGCGGCCGCCGTCGGAGTTCGACGCCGAGATCGTCTTCGCCGCCTGCGCGAGATTCGGAGTAGCCGTCGAGGTGAACTCGAGACCTGAGCGGCTCGATCCACCAAAACGCCTGCTGCGCCTGGCCGTCGAAGCAGAATGCCTCGTGTCGATCGACACGGACGCGCACGCGCCCGGACAGCTCGACTGGCAGCCGTACGGGTGCGAGCGTGCCGCCGCATGCGGAGTGCCGGCGGAGACGGTCGTCAACACCTGGGCGGCCGACGACCTGCTCGCCTGGGCGGCCGACCACGAGGTGCGCCTATGATCGACATCCGGCGCGCCGCGGACCGTACCGAGTCGCGCGCCGAGGGCATCGTCACGCGGCACAGCTTCTCGTCCGGATCGCACTACGACCCGGCGAACACGCAGTTCGGCCCGCTGGTGGCGCATGACGAGCACGTCCTGGCCCCCGGTTCCGGCTTCGACATGCATCCGCACCGCGACGTCGAGATCGTCACCTGGGTCCTGCGCGGCACGCTGCTGCACGAGGACTCCACCCGCCATCGCAGCACCGTACGCCACGGTACGGTGCAGCACCTCTCGGCCGGCTCCGGTGTCGAGCACGCCGAGCGGAATGGCGGCGTCGACGAGCTGTGCTTCGTGCAGATGCTGCTCCTGGGCGGCGGGCAGGTCACGCCGAGGTACACCGTCTCGTCGAGCACGATCCTGCGGTTGGACCAGGCGAACCTGCACATCGTTCGACTCGACGGCGACGTCGCGATCTTGCCGAGGGCGCCCTATGTGCACCTCTATGTGACGCGAGGCGAGGCCGAGATCGCGGACATCGGTACGTTGCATGCGGGCGACGCGGCGCGCATCACGGGCCGCGACGGTCACGCCGTCGGCGGCGACGCCGAGCTGCTCATCTGGGAGATGCTGGACGCACCCGCGAGATGACCGACCACAGTCCAGCCAGGGCCACGACATTCGCGGCGACGATCAGGGTGATCGTCAGTGTCACGCTGTGGTCGTAAGCCACGCCGAGCACCGCTCCGGCCACGAGTAGGCCGACTCCACGCACCAGTGCCAGCCAGCCGAACGCCGACGGCCGCGCCTCGCGGTCGACCAGTTCGGTGACGACGGCCTTGACCGTCGAGTCGAGCACGCCGTTCACGACTCCCCAGATCGCGACGCCGATCCACACCAGCGCGGCGTTCGCGCCGAACGCGATCGCGGCCGCGCACGCCGCCACGGGAACGGCGAGGAGCACGTACGCACCGCGCCGGTCGTACACGCGTCCCATCACCAGTCCGCTCAGCCCGTCGACGAGCATCGCCAGCGCGAACAGCAAGGGGATCTGCGCAGGTGACACGAGTCCGCGAGTCTGCGCGTGGTAGGCGAGCAGCGGGAACGACGCCACACCGCACGACAGCACCGCGACCGCGCCGACGTAGCGCCACAGCAGCGGCGGCAGGCGGACCCGCCCATGAGCGTCATCAGCCGGCGGCGCATCGCGCACCTCGTACGCCGAGGGATCGGGAACCCGGTGCCGCAGCCAGGCGAGCAGTACCAGTACGAGCACGCCGGGAACGACGAGAACCCCGAACGCCAGCCGGTAGTCGTCGCTGCGCACAGCCAGCACCGCGGCGAGCAGCAGCGGTCCGAGAACCGCGCCGAGCTGGTCCATCGCCTGATGCACGCCGAACGCCGTGCCGCGGCCGGTCTGCGTCGACGCGTGCGACAGCAGCGTGTCCTTCGCCGGCGATCGGACGGCCTTGCCCAGCCGCTCCGTTCCGTACAGCAGCAGCGCGGGCGCGATCGCGTGAGTGGCCCCGATCAACGGGACGCTGGCGACGGTCAGTGCGTAGCCGGTGATCGTCCATGCCCAGTAGTGACTGCTCCGCTGGACCAGGTAGCCCGAGACGACGCGCAGCCCGTACCCGATGAATTCGCCCGCGCCCGCCGCGATACCGACGACGGTGGCCGACGCGCCGAGCGTGGCCAGATACGGCCCGATGATGCTGCGAGCGCCTTCGTAGACCATGTCGGCGAACAGGCTGACCAGCCCGAACGACAGCACGAAATGCCACGGGCGAAGCGTCGCGCGGCCCGTTGCGGCCCGCGGGATCGACGTCACCAGGCAATCCAAGCATGCGTGACGTCGTGTCTGTTTTCCGCCAGACATCGCTCGGTGAGTTGCCCAGACTCGACGGCATGCGCGATCTCAACGTCATTGCCATCGACCCCAGCCGCCTCGAATCGATCCTCCGCGCGCGCACGGACGAGCACGGCAACGAGATCGTCGCCCGTCCGGCCGAGGGCTGGGAACCGTTGCGGTGCTGCCTCCGAATCGCCCCCGCGGACGAGCAGATCGCGCTCATCTCGTACTCGCCGTTCACGGTTCGCTCGCCGTGGGCCGAGGTCGGCCCGGTGTTCATCCACGCCGAGGCCTGCGAGGGGTATCCGTCCGCGGGCGAGCTGCCGGCCGAGCTGCGCAGCGGTCCGCGCATCCTGCGCACCTACTACGCCGACGAGTCGCTCGACTACGACGACATCACCTTCGTGCGCGAGCACGAGGATCTCGAGTCCGCCCTGCACGACCTGCTGAGCCGCCCGCAGGTGGCCGCCGTGCACGTCCGCGCCGCAGCGTCGCAGTGCTTCATCTACGAAGTGCGCACCGCGTCCTGACCGCCTTGCGTTAGAGCAAGCTCTAACGCATAACCTCGACACGTGACTGCGCCCCCCGCCTCGGCCCTCCACTCCGCTCCTCGCTGCG
>DASXRA010000202.1:0-5320 GCA_036506855.1 Jatrophihabitantaceae bacterium | reverse complement strand
ACAAGGCATTGGGCGAGGGCTGGACCCTGACCGGGCAGCGCTTCACCGGAGCCGAGCTGGAGCGTTGGACGTACCAGCGTCCGTTCGAGCTGGTGCCGGTCGAGGACGCGCACTTCGGCGGAGCCGATCAAGCAAGCAACTTCGTCGTGCTGGCCGACTACGTGACCACCGAGGACGGCTCCGGCCTGGTGCACCAGGCCCCCGCGTTCGGCGCCGACGACCTCGCCGTGTCACGCGTGTACGACCTGCCCGTGGTGAATCCGATCGGGCGCGACGGTCACTTCCTGACCGAGATCCCGAGCGTCGGCGGCGCGTTCTTCAAGGACGCCGACGAGCAGCTCGTCGCCGACCTCAAGGCTCGGGGTCTGCTGTATCGGCACGTGCCCTACGAGCACGCCTACCCGCACTGCTGGCGCTGCCACACGCCGCTCATGTACTACGCGCTGCCGTCCTGGTACATCCGCACGACCGCGATCAAGGACCGCCTGCTCGCCGAGAACGACGCCACCAACTGGTACCCGTCGACGATCAAGTACGGCCGCTACGGCGACTGGCTGAACAACAACATCGACTGGGCGCTCTCGCGCGACCGTTACTGGGGCACGCCGCTGCCGGTGTGGCGCAACGACGCCGACCCGACTCGGCTCGTCTGCGTCGGATCGCTGGACGAGCTGCGCGAGCTGTCCGGCACTGAGCTGACCGACCCGCACCGCCCCTTCGTCGACGACGTGACGTTCACCCGTCCCGGCGAGGAGGGCACGTACCGCCGCGTGCCGCAGGTGATCGACGCGTGGTTCGACTCCGGCTCGATGCCGTTCGCCCAGCTCGGTGCGCCGCACCGCAACGCCGAGCTGTTCGAGGCGTCCTACCCTGCGGACTTCATCTGCGAGGCGATCGACCAGACCCGCGGGTGGTTCTACACCCTGATGGCAGTCGGCACGCTGGTGTTCGACCAGAGCTCCTATCGCAACGTCGTCTGCCTCGGTCTCCTGCTCGCCGAGGACGGCCGCAAGATGAGCAAGCACCTCGGCAACATGCTCGAACCGATCCCGCTGCTGGAGCAGCACGGCGCGGACGCGGTGCGCTGGTTCATGGTCGCGTCCGGCTCGCCGTGGTCCTCGCGCCGCATCGGGCACAAGGCGCTCGAGGAGATCGCGTCGAAGGTCATCCGGACGTACTGGTCCGTCGCGTCGTTCCAGTCGTTGTACGCGCGGGCGAACGACTGGACGCCGGGATCCGCGGCCGGCACGCTGACCCCGCTCGACCGGTGGGCGCTGTCGCGGGCACATCAGCTCGTCATCGAGGTCGACGACGCCCTTGAGGCGTTCGACACCGCGCGCGCCGGTAAGGCCCTCGCCACCTACATCGACGACCTGTCCAACTGGTACGTGCGCCGCTCCCGGCGCAGGTTCTGGGACGGTGACCCCGCGGCGCTCGCGACGCTGCACGAATGCCTCTACGTGCTCACGCTGTTGATCGCACCCTTCACGCCGTTCGTGACCGAGCGGGTGTGGGGCGCGCTGTTCGCCGGCCAGGCCGGCCTGCCCGACTCGGTGCATCTCGCCGCGTGGCCGAAGGTCGATCGGGATTCCGGCGTCATCGACCACACCCTGGACGCCCAGGTCGCGCTCGTCCGGCGGCTGGTCGAGCTCGGCCGCGCGGCACGTGCCGAGTCGGGCGTCAAGACGCGCCAGCCGCTCGCCCGCGCGCTGATCTCGGCGCCGGGGTGGGCGACCCTGCCCGCGGCGCTGCGACAGGAGGTGGCCGACGAACTCAACGTCGCGGAGTTGTCCGACGTCGCCGACACCGGCGAGCTCGTCGAGCTCAAGGTGAAGCCCGACTTCCGGGTGCTCGGACGCCGATTCGGCAAGACCACGCAGGCGGTCGCCCGGGCGATCACGACGGCCGACCCAACCCAGCTCGCCGGCGCGCTGCGCGAGGGGTCCGCGCACGTCGTCGTCGACGGCGCAGCCGTCGACATCAACGCTGACGAGGTCGTCGTTACCGAGACGCCGCGCTCCGGGTGGGCCGTGTCGAGCGCCGGCCCCGACACGGTGGCGCTCGACTTGGAGCTGACGCACGAGCTCAGGCAGCTCGGCCTGCTCCGCGACGTCGTCCGCGTCGTGCAGGACGCCCGCAAGAACGCCGGGCTCGACGTCACCGACCGGATCGAGCTGTGGTGGCGGGTCGGCGGCTCACCTGAGCCCGCTGAGGCGATCCGTACGCACGCGGCTGCGCTGTCTGACGAGGTACTCGCGGTGACGCTCACCGAGGGACCACCTGCGGGCGGCAGCGACACGTTCAGCGCCGAGGACGAGGATCTGGGCCTGCACCTGTGGTTGCGCCGCGCCGGCGGCTGACGACCGCGGCAGGCGTTAGGCGGACTTGCCGGCGTCGGCCTTGTCCGGCTCGCACAGCGAGCACGGGATGAATCCGTCCTCGGTCGCCTGGCTCAGCGGAATCGCCTCAGCCGGCTGGTCGTGCATCATGCCGCAGCCCTTGCGGTGATAGCGGGGACGGCCGTCGACGACCCAGACGTCGACGTCTGCGGGCTCGGGCTCTTCGACGACGGTGGATGCCCGCAAGGGGCGGTCTGACCCGCTGAGGTGCCGGCCGCGGTCCGCGGACCGCGGCGTACCGCCGACCGAGATCAGTTCACGGCTGCGGTAGAGGAGCAGGCCGGCGACGACGCTGGCGACGAGCGAGACCACCAACCAGGTGGTGCTGGACAGCAGCAGGCCGACCGCCAGACTAACCAGCCCGGTGATCAGCAGCGCGACGATTGGCACGGCGAGCGCACCTCCTCATGCGGCCACGACCGAACTCAGGCCTGCGCCCGCTGGCCTTCCTGCGGTACGACAGGCTCGGCGCGATCGCTCGCGTCGAGGTCGCGCAACTGCGACTCGAGATAGCTCTTCAGGCGCGTACGGTACTCGCGCTCGAACGTCCGCAATTCCTCCACGCGACGCTCCAGCGCGGCCTTGCACTGCTCGAGCTGCGCGGTGATCGACGCGGCTCGCTGCTCGGCCTCCTGCACGGCCTGGGCCGCCTTCGCACTGCTCTCGCGCTCGATCTGGTCGGCCCGGGCCTTGGCCTCGGCGAGGTGCTTGTCGGACTGGGTCTGCGCGTTCGTGAGGGCGGCATGCGCGTTGGCCTGAGCCTCGGCGAGAAGTCGCTCGGCTTCGGTCTTGGACTGCGCGAGGTGCTGATCGGCTGTCTGCTGGGCGAGCGCGAGCATCTGGACGGCTTGCGAGTGGTGCTCGTCGGACATGCTCGGGCCGCCGCCGCGTACCGCCGTCTGCTGCGCAGCCTGCGCCGCTTGAGCGGCCTGCTGCTGCGCCTGCTGGGCGGCGACCTGCGCCTGCTGTAGCTGCTGGCGGGTCTGGGCAAGCTGCTGCTCGGTCTGCGAGAGCTGCTGCTGCACCTGGACGAGCTGCTGCTGGGCGCCGTCCTTGCCGTGCGTCAGCGCCTTCTCGAGCTCGCCGATGCGCGCCTGCAGGCGACCGTTGTCGTCGCGAACAGCCGCGAGCTCGGCCACGCTCGCGCCACCGTTGGCCACGATCGCGCCTGCGCCTGGTCTCGCCTTGAGCTCGTTGTTCTCCTCGATGAGGCGCGAGAGCTCGACCTCGACGATGTCGAGGAAGGCGTCGACCTCCTCCTCGTCGTACCCGCGTTTGCCAATCGGAGGTTTCTTGAAGGCCACGTTGTGGACTTCGGCGGGTGTGAGTGGCATGCGGGTCACCTCGTGATCTAAGACGGAACCGGTCGGCGCCGACGTCATTGCTAGGTGCGGATGATGCAGGTGGTGCGTCGCGGTCGCAAGCCGACTCCGTCTACCTCATGAAGCCAGCGAGAGGGCAAGCCACCGCAGAGCCAGGATAGCGATGAGCAAAATCCACACGCTCAAATCCAGACTTACTGGGCCAAGACGTACCGGCGGGATCAGCCGCCGGAATAGTTTCACCGGAGGATCGGTGCTGCTGTAGACCGCCTCCAGGCCGATGGCAGCGACGCCCGCAGGGCGCCACGAGCGGGCGAACTGACGGGTGACGTCGATGACCACCCTTGCCACGATCATCAAGAAGTACAGGTACAGCACGAGTGCGACGACACTCCAGACCAGCGTCATCGACGACGTATCCCTCCGTCCGTCACAGCACAGCCGGCCTGGTGCCGGACGCGTGTGCTCGCGTCCATGGTGCCAGGGTCGGTGTGGGTTGCAGCGACGGGCTGTCAGGATTGGTTGAAGAAGACGCCCTCAGCCGCCCGGGCCTTGTCCTGCGCGGTCACGGTGACGTTGTGCGGGCTGAGCAGGAAGACCTTGGCAGTAACGCGTTCCAGTCGTCCGTGCAGCCCGAACGTCAGCCCCGCCGCGAAGTCGACCAGGCGCTTGGCGTCGGAGTCGTCCATCTCTGACAGGTTCATGATCACCGGGGTTCCGGTGCGGAAATGCTCGCCGATCGTGCGTGCCTCGTTGTACGTACGCGGATGCAGGGTAGTGATCCGGTACGAGGGGTACTCGACTTCGGCGTACTCGGGTCCGTACGCCTCGTCCTCGGAGTGGTACTCGCGCGGCACGAGGTGCGCACCGTCGCCGCCCCGGGTGTAGCGGGCATCCGCGTACTCGCCATGGCCAGTTGCGCCATCGCCGACAGCGTCCTCGTCATCCTCGACCAGGCCGAGGTAGACGCCCATCTTTCGCATGGCTCCGGGCATGTCGTCCTCCAGTACTTACGGATGTCTCGATGGACGCTAGCCGAAAACGTCGCCTCGACGGCCGAGCAACGCCGTGCCGACGCGCACGTGTGTCGCGCCGTGCCGGATCGCCGCCTCGAGGTCCGAGCTCATTCCGGCGGAGATATCGGTGGCAGCAGGGTGCTGGGCACGTAGTTCGGCCGCGATCGTCGCCAGCCGCTCGAATGCGTCGTCCGGATCCATGCCCAGCGGCGCGATTGCCATGACGCCGCGCAACCGCAGCGGTTCGGCTGCCGCGATCAGGTCCGCGAGCGCGCCCAACCGCTCGGCGAGCACGCCGCCGCGCGCGGGGTCACCGTCCAGGCTCACCTGGGCGAAGACCGCCAGCGTGCGTTCGGCCCGCTGGGCGCCGGTCGCGAGCGCGGACGCGGTCGCGACCCGATCGACGGAGTGCACCACGTCCGCGTATCGCGCGATCGAGCGGCACTTGTTGGTCTGCAACTTCCCGACGAAGTGCCAGCGCAACGCCGGCACCTGCCAGGCAGACGCGGCGCGCGCCAGCTCGGCGATCTTGGCTTTCGCCTCCTGGTCACGACTCTCGCCGATGTCGCTGATTCCCAGCGCC
>DASXRA010000201.1:0-3029 GCA_036506855.1 Jatrophihabitantaceae bacterium | reverse complement strand
GCTCGCGCGGCGGCTACTCGCCGCGCTGCGGGCCGGCGACGACGCGGGCGGCGACCGGCGCGGTCGCGAGTCGGCATCGCTGCTCGTCGTCACCGCGGGCGGCGGGTACGGCGGCGGCAACGACCTGTTTATCGACCTGCGCGTCGACGACCACGTCGCGCCGTGCGCCGAGTTGGAGCGACTGCTCGACCTGCACCACGTGTACTTCGAACCGCCTTCCGCCGACGCGCTCGTGCCGATGGCGGACGTGACCGCCGACATCGACCGCTGGCTCGCCGCGCTCGGCTACTCAGATCTCGACGCCTGGCTCGGCGTCGAGAACTTCGAGATGCGAGTCGTCGACGGCAAGATCGACCGCTACGTCCTGGACGTGCTCGAACGCCAGGCGTCCAGCGTCTCCGCCCCTTGATCAGGTGCCGGTGAGGTGCTCGGGGCGGACGGGTACGCGGGTCAGCGCTATGCCGGTGGCGTCGCGGATCGCGGCGACGATCGCCGGCGTGGACGAGATGGTCGGCGGCTCGCCGACGCCGCGCAGCCCGTACGGCGCGTGCGGGTCGGCAAGTTCGAGAACGTCGACGTACATCAGCGGCATGTCGAGGATCGTCGGCAGCAGGTAGTCGGTGAACGACGGGTTGCGCACGATGCCGTCGACGATCTGGATCTCCTCCATCAACGCCAGGCCCAGGCCCTGCGCGGTGCCGCCGTGGATCTGCCCGACGACGGCCAACGGGTTCATCGCGCGTCCCACGTCCTGCGCCGTGGTGATCTCGACGACCTTGACCAGCCCGAGCTCGGTGTCGACGTCGACCACCGCGCGGTGCGCCGCGAATGCGTACTGGACGTGCGCATTCCCCTGTCCGGTCGGGGGATCCAGCGCTGACGTCGGGCGGTGCCGCCACGTGACGGTCTCGTCGATCGGCTCGGCAAGCCCGTGCGAATCCATACGCGCGCGTACGGCTTCGCAGGCCGCGCGCACTGCGCCACCCGTCACGTACGTCTGACGCGACGCCGACGTCGAACCTGCCGAACCGATCGACGTGTCCGGCGGCAGCAGCACCACCCGGTCGACGCCCAGCTCGCTGCGCACGATCTGGGTGATGACCGTGACGAGCCCCTGGCCGACCTCGGCGGCGGCCGTGTGCACAGATGCCACCGGCTCACCGTTGATCAGCTCCAGGCGCACGCGCGCGACCGCAAAGTCGTCGAATCCCTCGGAGAAGCCGACGTTCTTGATGCCGATGCCGTACCCGATACCCCGGCGTACGGATTCGCCGTGTGTCGCATTCGACGCCCCGCCGGGCAGATCGAGCACGTCACGGATCGAGCCGGCGGCGGCCGGCAGCGGCGCGGAATGGACCCGACGCAGCAACTCCGCCACCGGAGCCGCCGAGTCGACCACCTGCCCGGTCGGCATTGTCGACCCCTCGTGCAGCGCATTGCGGACGCGCACCTCGACCGGGCCCAGCGCGCACGCCTCGGCGAGGCGATCCATCTGCGACTCGTACGCGAAGCAGGCCTGCACCGCACCGAATCCGCGCATCGCCCCGCACGGCGGGTTGTTCGTGTACGCGACCCGGCAGTCCATGACGACGTTCGGCACCTCGTACGGCCCGCAGCCGAGCGTCGCCGCGTTGGCGGCAACCGCCGTCGAGGACGACGCGTACGCGCCGCCGTCCAGCACGATCCAGGCGCGGACGTAGATCAGCCGCCCGTCCTGCGAGGCGCCGTGCTCGTAGCGCAGCACGGCCGGATGCCGGTGCACGTGTCCGTAGAACGACTCCTCACGGCTGTAGACCATCTTCACCGGACGGTTCGTGCGCAGCGCCAGCAGGCAGGCGTGCGCCTGCATCGACACGTCCTCGCGGCCACCGAACGCGCCGCCGACGCCGGCCAGGGTGAACCGCACCTTGCCCGGCGGCAGATCCAGCGCAGCCGCCACCTGGGACTGGTCGGCGTGCAGCCACTGCGTCGCGATGTACAGGTCGACGCCGCCGTCCTCGGCCGGCACTGCGAGCCCCGACTCGGGGCCGAGGAATGCCTGATCCTGCATGCCCACCTCGTACTCACCGATCACCACGACGGGTGCGGTCACGTCGGGCGAGCCTCGCTCGATGTGGACGTGGCGCAGCACGTTGCCGTCGATGCCGTGGCCCGGCACCGGGGCGTCGTGGACGCGGGGCGAGCCCGGTTCGATCGCCGCCACGGCGTCGACGATCGGCGGCAGAACCTCATACGTCACCGCGATCTTCTTGCACGCCTGCCGGGCGATCTCCGGGTGGTCGGCCGCGACCACCGCGACCGGTTCGCCCTCGTACCGAACCTCGCTCTCGGCGAGGACGGGCTGATCGTGGATCTCCAGGCCGTAGCGGTTGCGTCCGGGCACGTCGTCGGCAGTCAGCACGGCGTGCACACCCACCGTCTTGAGGGCATCGGTGATGTCGACGCCGACGATGCGGGCGTGCGGGTGCGGGCTGCGCAACGTGGCGCCCCAGAGCATGTTGTCGAGCCACATGTCCGAGGAGTACGCGAATTCGCCGCGCACTTTGTGCACTCCGTCGGGACGCGCGGCGTCGGTGCCGATGCCCTCGCTGATCCGGGTCTGCGTCATTGGCCGATCACCTGCCGAGCCGCGGCGGCCGCATCGCGTGCCAGCGTCGCACCGTCCGCCGTGATGAGCGTGCCGTGCTCGACGACGACCTTGCCGTTGACGATCAGCAGCTCCAGGGGCGCGCCGCCGCCGAAGGCGAACGTCCACACCGGATCGACGCCGCCGGCCCCGCCCAGCCCGTCGACCCGCCACACCGCAACGTCCGCCAGTCTGCCCACTTCGAGCGAGCCGAGCTCGCCGTCACGTCCGAGGCATCGCGCACCGCCGACCGTCGCCAGACGCAGCGCCTCGCGGGCCGTCAACGATGTCGGGCCGCCGCGCAGCCGCGCCACCACGAGGGCCGCTTGCAGTTCGGCGACCAGCCGGCCGGCCTCGTTCGACGCGGCGCCGTCGACGCCCATACCCACCGGTACGGACGCGT
>DASXRA010000200.1:0-4387 GCA_036506855.1 Jatrophihabitantaceae bacterium | reverse complement strand
TTGGCCGTCCGAGCCGCCAATGGCGGCTCGGACGGCCAAAACCGTCACGCGCCGTCATCCTCGCTCCGCCTTCGGATGCTGCAGCGCGCTGCGCCGCCCGTCGAGCAGCCGGTCGACCTCGACGCGCACCCGGGCGGCGAGCTCATCGGCCGAGCGGGAACCGTCCAGGACCAGGTAGCGGCGCGGGTCGGCCTCAGCCAGCGCGCGGAACGCCTGCCTGACCCGTTCGTGGAAGTCGACCGACTCGCGCTCGAGCTTGTCGCTGGCGCCGCGGTCGCGTACCCGGTTCAGGCCCACTCCGGCCGGGACGTCCAGCAGCACGACGAGGTCGGGCGCGACGCCGCCCGCGGCCCAGCGCGAGATCCGCCGGACCTCCTCGGTCTTCAGGTCGCGCCCGACGCCCTGGTAGGCCAGGGACGAGTCGATGAACCGGTCGGTGATCACGACCTCGCCCGCGTCGAGCGCCGGCTGGATCACCGTGGCGACGTGCTGGGCGCGGTCGGCGGCGAACAGCAGGGCCTCGGCGCGTGGCGTGATCGCCTCGTCGTTGTGCAGGACGAGCTCGCGGATCTTGCGTCCGGCCCCGGTGGCGCCGGGCTCGTGCGTGACGTGCACGACGACGTCGGCCTCGGCCAGCGACTCGGCCAGCAGCCGCGCCTGGGTGGACTTGCCCGAACCCTCACCGCCCTCGAAGGCGATCAGCACGCCGCCCGTCGACATGCGCCGCCGCGCCGCGGAGTCGCCCGACAGCGTCGTCTTGAGGTCGGCCCAGATCGGGGTGCGCTGCCGGTCATCCATCTTGCGGTAGGCGAGGACCCCGGCCGCGATCGCCAGCAACCCGCCCGCGACCAGGACGATCCGCGTGCCGTCGACCGTGACGTGGGCCCCGCCGATCCGGAACCGGTTGCGGCCGACCTGCGCGACGACGAACGGCACCGCGGCCAGGCTCAGGATGAGCACGACGCGGATCAGCGACTGCAGCAGGGCGAACACGCGCCCGCGCATCTCGTCCTCGACGTCGGTGCCCATCAATGTCGTGCCGGACAGGTAGGCAATCCCGGCCCCGAAGCCGACGCCGAGCACGAAGATCATGGCCAGCGCGACCTGCGGCATCACCGCGGCGAGGACGAGGCAGACGCCGCCGAACACGATCGAGGCGCCGAACAGGCGGCGGCGCGACAGCTCACGGGCGATGCGCGGGCCGAACGCCATGCCGCACCCGAGGCCGACGAACACCGACCCGAACAGCACGCCGTACGCGGCGTTGCCGCCACCAAGGCTGGCGACGAAGATCTTGCCCGCGCCGATCACCGCGCCGCCTGCCGCGAACGATCCGATCAGGCCGATGATCAGCCCGCCGACCAGCCGCGACGAGCGCACGAAACTCGCGCCTTCGCGGATCAGCGCCAGCAGGCCGGGCTGCTCGCCCTTGGACCGGCCGGCGCCGTGCCCGCTGATCTCGCGGATGAAGAACACGATCAGCGCGCCGACCAGGAACGTCGCGGCGTTGAGGTACAACGCCAGGTTGGTGGGGTTGGTGCGGAAGAACGAAAGGTGCCGGGCCAGCACATTGGTGATCAGGGACAGCACGGAGAACAGCGCCGCGCCGAGCACCGGCGTGATCCCGTACGTCGTGATGAGGCTGAGCTGGTTGGCGGCCTCGATCTGGTCGCGGCGCACCAGGTTCGGCACGGACGCGTCCTTGGCCGGCAGCCAGAACAGGCTGATGCACTCGATCAGGAAGCTCGCGACGTAGAGCCAGATCAGCGTCGCGTGCGAGTCGACGACGAGGTGTGCCAGCGGGATCGTCAAGAACAGCGCGAACCGGACGGCGTCGCCGACGACCATGGTGTACCGCCGGTCGAACCGGTCGGCGAATGCGCCGGCGAGCGGCCCGAGGACGATGGCCGGCAGCAGTCGCACGACCAGCACGCCGCCCAGCGCATAGTTCTGCGCGGCATAACCGTGGGCGAGCGACGTAGCCAGCGCGGTCGTGGCCAGCAGGCCCAGCCAGTCGCCCAGGCTCGACAGCGCCGTCGCGTACCACAACCGGCGGATCGGCTTGGTGTGCAGCACGCCCCGAAGAGCAGCGATGTTCGAGACGGCGGTCATGGGATCGCTCGACACCCCGTCGCGCGGATCGGCGCGCGGGTCGCCGCTCAGGTCGCCGCTCGGGTCGCCGCTCAGGTCGCCGCTCAGGTCGCCGCTCAGGTCGCCGCTCGGATCGCCGTGGGAGTTGCCGTACGGACCGGGCGCGGGCGTGCTCAAGCCACCGGCGTCCGGCATCGGACGATCGGCCTTGGAACCCGCACTCCCACGTTCGGCGGCGATTTGCACTCCCTGAGGATCTCGCGTACCGCCGACAGCGTATCTACGCCCTGATCACGCATCCCGTCGAATGGCGCGACCTCTCAGGTTCGGGTCGCGGCGCCGAGCAGTTCTCGCAGTGTCGCGGCCAGCCGATCACGCTTGGCCGGGGTCAGCTTCGCAAGCAGCTCACGCTCCGAGTGGAGCAGCGCGGTGAGCGCTCCGTCTACGCGGCGGCGGCCGGCAGCGGTGAGCCTGACGAGCACGAGCCGGCCGTCGTCCTCGTCGGCGCGGCGCAGGACCAGCTTGCGGGCGACGAGGCGGTCGAGCCGGCTGGTCATCGTCCCGGACGTCACGTGCGTCGCGGCACAGAGCTCGCCGGCGGTCAGCTCGAACGGCTCGCCATTGCGGCGCAGGGCGGCAAGGACGTCGAATTCGTGGGCCTGAAGTGCGTGGTCGACGAACGCTGCCGCGCGCCGATCGTCGAGGACGTCGGCCAGCCGGCTGACCCGCGACAGGATCTGGAGCGGCTCGACGTCGAGGTCGGAACGCTCGCGGCGCCACGCCTTGACGATCTCGTCAACCTCGTCGACTTCGTCAGCCATGGCGATCATTCTGCCACGTCTCTTGACACCAAGAGATAGTCTCTTGGCGTCGAGAGGAATCCGGAAGATGTGGGATCCAGCCCAGTACGCCAAGTTCTCCGGCGAGCGTGGCCGCCCGTTCGTGGACCTGCTCGCGCGCGTTGGCGCTACGTCGCCGCGCCGGGTCGTCGACCTCGGCTGCGGCCCGGGCAACCTGACCTCGCTGCTCAAGGCGCGCTGGGCGGACGCCGTCGTCGAGGGCGTCGACTCGTCGCCCGAGATGATCGCTTCGGCGCAGGCCGTGGACGGCATCTCGTTCCGCGTCGAGGACATGTCGTCGTGGCACCCGTCCCCGGACACCGATGTCGTGATCAGCAACGCGGCATTCCAGTGGGTGCCGGCCCACCAGGAGTTGCTGCGCTCGTGGGCGGCCGCGCTGCCGCCGGGAGCGTGGCTGGCCTGGCAGGTGCCGGGCAACTTCGACCAGCCGTCGCACGCGCTGCTCCGCTCGCTCGCGGCCTCGCCCCGATGGGCGCCGACGCTCGGCGACGTGCTGCGCGGGCCGGATCCGGTCGACTCGCCGACGTCGTACGCGACGCTGCTGCTCGATGCCGGCTGCGCCGCCGACGCGTGGGAGACGACATACGTGCACGTACTGTCCGGGCCGGATCCCGTGCTGGAATGGACACGCGGCACGGCGCTTCGCCCGGTGCTGGCCACGCTGCCGTCCGATGAGGCTCGCGCCGAGTTCGAGGCGTCCTACGGCGAACTGCTCGCGACCGCATACCCGGCCGGGCCGCACGGCACGTTCTTGCCGTACCGGCGCATCTTCTGCGTGGGCGTCAAGCCGTGATTCTCGGGTACGACCACGTCCAGGTCGCGATCCCAGCTGGGTCCGAGGCGCAGGCACGGGCGTTCTACAGCGACCGGCTCGGCATGGTCGAGGTGCCGAAACCGGCCGCTCTCGCGAGACGCGGCGGCTGCTGGTTCCGAGCAGGTGCCGCCGTCCTGCACCTGGGCGTCGAGACGCCGTTTCATCCGGCGCGCAAGGCACATCCCGCGTTCGTCGTCGACGACCTCGACCTGCTGTCGGCTCAGTTGATCGCTGCCGGCCACGACTGCGTGCGCGCCGACGGCGAGGTTGCCGGCGTACGGCGCTTCCACACGATCGATCCGTTCGGCAACCGCCTGGAGTTCCAGCAGGCGTGATCTTGCGCGGTTACCGCTTCGCCGAGCCGGCCTTCTTCGCGGGCGCCCGCTTGGCCGGCGCGCGCTTCGCGGGTGCGCGCTTTGCCGGCGCGCGCTTCGTCGCCGGGCCCCGGGCGCGGCGCTCGGCGAGCAGTTCGGCGGCACGCTCGACCGTCAGCTCCTCGACGGAGTCGCCGCGCCGCAACGACGCGTTCGTCTCGCCGTCCGTGACATACGGGCCGAACCGGCCGTCGCGGACGACCATCGGCTTGCCGCTGACCGGATCGTCGCCGATCTCGCGCAGCGGC
>DASXRA010000199.1:0-5982 GCA_036506855.1 Jatrophihabitantaceae bacterium | reverse complement strand
CGGATTCCCGCTCACCGCGTTCGTGCAGATGCGGTGCACGCCTGGACGCTGCCTGCTCAAGACGACGACCGCCGACGACCTGCCCGAGGTGGTCGAGATCCACAAGCTCTCCGGCACCGCGTGCTCGATGCTGAAGGTTCGGGTGGCCTCGATGGAGCACCTCGAGGCGCTGTTCGAGCGCATCGGCGAACACGGCGAGATGGACAAGCACATCGTGCTGTCGACCCAGTACGAGGGACGCCCGGTCGAGCCGCTTGCCGAGCAGGCACGCCCGATCACCGTGTCAGCCGGATGGCATCGCGCGTGAGGCGATTTTGGCCGGCCGGACCGCCATGGGCGGCTCCGGCGGCCAAAACCGTGGGGCTCAGCCGAGCTTGGCCCAGCGGATCAGCTCACCGCTGATCAGCTCGGGAACCTCGTTCTGCGGGTAGTGGCCGACCCCGTCGATCACCCGCCACTCGTAGTCGCCGGTGACATAGCGTCCGGAACCCTGTGCGGTGCGGGGCAGCACGCATCCGTCGAAGTCGCCGTGCAGGTGCAGCACGGGCGCGGCGACAGGCTGCTGCAGCGCGCGGGCGTACCGCCGCCCGTCGCGACGCGGCACGGAGCGCACCAGCCAGCGGAAGTACTCCAGCGCGCAATGCGCCACGGGGTGGATGCGCAGCGCGGTCGCATAACGCTCGACCTCGGCGACGTAGCCGGGTGTGCCACGCCAGCGCGGGCCAGTCCACGTGTCGAACAGCTCGCGGACATAGTCCGAGTCGCGCACCAGTCTGGCCTCCGGACGGCGCGGGACCTGGAAGCTGCGCAGCGCGTACGCCGATGCTCGAGCCTGCCCGCGCGGGTCGGCGAGGATCGCCGAGCGCAGCCGCAGCGGATGCGCGGCGCCGACCACGGCGAGGCGGCGCACCACGCGCGGATGCATCGCGGCGACCGTCCAGGCCAGCGCCCCGCCGATGTCGTTGCCCACGATGATCGCGTCGCGTTCGCCGAGCGCGCGGACCAGGTTCGCGATGTCGGCGGTCAGGTTCGGCGCGTCGTAGCCGCGCGGCGGCTTGTCGCTCGCCCCGTAGCCGCGCAGGTCCACCGAGACGGCGCGAAAGCCGGCGTCGGCGAGATCGACCATCTGCTGGTGCCACGTCCACCAGAATTGCGGGAAGCCGTGCAACATGAGCACGAGCGGTCCGGTGCCCATCTCGGCGACGTGCAGGGCGATGCCGTTTGCCCGCACCATTCGGTGTGTCCACGGCCCGTCGATAAGTACGACCGAATCGTCCGGCGAGTTGATCGCCGGGGATCTCCCCATCGGCTGATTATGCGTGCTGGTCGGGTCGTTTGAGATACGCCATGGTTTCCTTGCTGGTCGCGATCGTTCGCTTGGGCGCTTTGACCCGCTTGACGCTCCGGATTCCAAGCCAGACGAGGGCCGCGACCACCAGCAGCAGGAAGCCGAACACGATCAGGAACGCCGCCCACCGCCAGATGTGCAGCGCGACGAGGCCCTCGGCGAGCGCGATGAACCCGAACGTCAGCGAGAAAAGGACGAGCACCACTGCGCCGACGAAGAAGCCCGCGCCGGCGCCGGCGTACTTGACCGTCGAGGTGAGCTCGAGCTTGGCCAGCTCGATCTCGCCGCGCAGCACGGTCGAGAAGTCCTTCGTTGCCTCCTGGACGAGCGATCCGATCGACGGCTGACCGTCCTCTTTGCTCGTGCTGGCCACGTTTGTGCTCCTAC
Organism: Jatrophihabitantaceae bacterium; assembly: GCA_036506855.1. GTDB lineage: Bacteria > Actinomycetota > Actinomycetes > Mycobacteriales > Jatrophihabitantaceae > DASXRA01. Next base: position 4,247 of record DASXRA010000199.1, on the reverse strand, counting down.
TCCTCGGTGATCTCGCGCATCATTCCAGCCGGACGGGCTCGGGCGCATCAGGCGGGTTCAGCGCTTCAGGCACATGGAACATCCGGGCAACCGGCAGGTCGGTCGAGCTGTGCACTGCGATCGACAGTGCGATACACACGGCGACGAGGTCGAACACGGGCTGCGAGACGTCCAGCCCGGCGTCGAGCGCGAGCAGTCCGTAGACGACGCTGGCGAAGCCCTTCGGGCCGAACCAGGCGACCGCGGCGACTTCGCGGCGGGTGAGTTTCGCCCGCCACAGGCTGAGTACCAGAGCGACCGGACGCACCAGCACCAGCGCCAGGACGGCGACCACCCACCCGCCGATCGGCAGGCGATGCAGCAGGTGCGGCGTGAGCAGCGCGCCGAACACCAGCAAGGCGGCGAGCTTGAGCAACTCGGCGATCAGGTCGCCGAAGTCCTCGAACACCTCGTGCGCGGACGGTGCGACCGTCGCGAGTGTCGACCCGGCAGCGAACGCCGCGAGGTAGGCGTTGGCGTGGGTGAGATGACAGGTGGCGTACAGGATCACGGCGACGCTGAACGGGCCCAGCGGCGCGAGCCTGGCCTCGCTGCCGACGCCGGGCAGCCGCGTGATCTGATGCGCCACGAGCGACATGGCGATGCCCAGCGCGATACCGCCGGCCAGCTCACCTACGACCGTCCAGATATGCGTCTTGCCGTTGGACGCCACCGCGATCAGCACGATCACGACGGGCAGCGCGAGGCCGTCGTTGAGGCCGGACTCGACGTTGAGCAGCCGGCGCAGCCGGGCGGGCACGTCGCTGCGGCCGATGATGGCCGCCGCGAACACCGGGTCGGTCGGGGAGAGGATGGCGCCGACCAGGAAGCTCGCCGTCCAGTCCAGCGGGGTGAACGCCTTGGTGAGCAACGAGATGCCGATGAAGGTGAGCGGCATGCCGAGCCCGAGCGCGCGGCCCGCGGTGCGTCCGGTCGCCTTCAGCGCGGGCAGGGCGGCGCGCATGCCGTCGGTGTACAGGATGCTGAACAGCGCGAGGTCGGCGAGCGTGACGACCACCGCATCATGCGGCCGGACGTCGATCCAGTCCAGGCCGCCGTTGCCGGTGACGGCGCCGACGAGGAGGAACAGCAGTGCCGTCGAGAGCACGGTGCGCGCCGCAAAGCCTGAGATCAGCACGACGACGAGCAGCGTCACGCCGAAGGCCAGGATCAAGGACACGGCGCGGCTCGCTTTCGGGGTCGGTCGGACGCCAATCGCCGACCAGACTTCCCGGCACGCCGCGGCTGAGCCTAAACGTTGCCTCGGCGCGTCGCATTCTGGTGTGCTCGACGGCGTGGACCTGATCAGCGAGCGACTCATCCTGCACCCGGTATCCGCCGACCACGTGGCGACGGTCATGGCGGGACGCCGCTCGCCGGCCTGGGCGTCCGACTTTCCGGACGAAGGCGACCGCGTGATTGCCGGGCTGCTCACTCGGCGCGGAGTGCCGGCGTCCGGCCGGGAGCAGGATTTCGGTCAGCGGCTGGTCGTCGAGCGCTCGACGAAGCTCGTCGTCGGCGGCGCCGGTTTCTTCGGCCCGCCTGATGCGGACGGCCGGACCGAGCTCGGGTACGGGATCGTGCCGTCCCGGCGAGGGCGTGGCTACGCCACGGAGGCCGTGCTCTCGCTGGTGCGGTTCGGGCTGGCCGACCCCGATGCCGTCGAGTTGTTCGCCGGGGTCGAGCTGGCCAACGTGCCGTCCGTCCGGGTGTTGGAGAAGGCCGGCATGCTCCGGATCAGCGAGACGGGCAGCGAGGCGACGTACGCCGTCCGTCGTTGACGCTTCACGTGCGGATCAGGCCGTGATCACTACGGTCCGGGGATGAGACTTCGCGCCCTCGTCCCGTTGTTCGCTGCCTTCCTTGTTGCCGCCCTGGCCGTACCGGCGACCGCCGCCCCGGGCTCACCGTCCTGGCGGCTCGTCCCCACCGGAACCACCAAGCAGTTCCGCGGTCTGGCCGCAGTTGACCAGCGCGTCGCGTGGGTGGCCGGCGTCGAGGGGACGATCCTGCGCACCGTCGACGGCGGGGCTTCGTGGACCGACGTGTCGCCTGCTGGCGCATCGGCCCTGCAGTTCCGCGACATCGAGGCCTGGGACGCGAAGCGCGCCGTGGCGCTGACGATCGGCACCGGAACCGACGCGCGGGTGTACCGGACGTCCGATGGCGGGGCGAGTTGGCAGGAGGCGTTCGTCAACGAGGACGAGAACGCGTTCTACGACTGCCTTGCGTTCTTCAACCCGAACGACGGGTTGGCGCTCAGCGACCCGGTCGGCGGCAAGTTCCGGCTGATCGCGACGCATGACGGTGGGCGGACGTGGGCGCTGGTCGATCCGGCCGGAATGCCGCCCGCGCTCGACGGCGAGTTCGCGTTCGCGGCCTCGGGTACCTGTCTGATCACGGCCGGGCACGACGCTTGGATTGCCAGCGGTGGCGGGTCAGCCGCGCGGGTGTTCCACTCGCGCGACGGGGGTCGTAGCTGGACGGTGACCGCGACGCCGATGATCACCGGCCCGTCCGCGGGCATCTACTCTCTTGCCGTATCGGGCGTGCGTGACGTCGTCGCGGTCGGCGGGGACTTCGCTGCGCCGACAGCGAACGTCGACATCGCGGCTGCGTCTGGTGACGGCGGGCTGTCTTGGGGGTTGTCGTCGGTCATGCCGGGTGGTTACCGCTCGGGCGTCGCGTTCGGCCCGCACCATTCCTTGGTGGCTGTCGGGCCGACGGGCAGCGACGTCTCATCCGACGGCGGCTTGTCGTGGGCGACGTTCGACACCGGCACGTTCGATTCGGTGCAGCGCGGCCGGGACGGCTCGGTGTGGGCGTCCGGGTCCGGTGGCCGGGTTGCCATGCTGGTGCAGTGAGGTATCTGGTCACTGGCGCGACGCGGGGGATCGGGCGGGCGCTCGTCGAGCTACTGGCGCCCAGGCATGAGGTGATCGCGCTGGGCCGGTCGGCGTCCGCGCTGGCTTCGCTGCCCGTTGCCGAGCGCGTGGTGGCCGATTTGGCCGATCCGTCGTCGCTCGCGTCTGTGCTCCCGCCGGTTGATCGGCTGGACGGTGTGGTGCACTGCGCAGGCATCGCCGTCCTGGGCGCGGCGTCCACTGTGGACAGTGCGGAATGGGCGCGGCAGTTGGCGGTGAACGTCATCGCCCCGGCCGAGCTGACGCGGCTGTTGCTGCCTGCGTTGCGCTCGGCGGGCGGTGCGGTCGTGTTCGTCAACTCCGGCCAGGGCCAGCGGGTGGCCGCCGGCTGGACGGCGTATGCGGCGAGCAAGTTCGCCCTGCGCGCGCTGGCCGACGGGTTGCGTCAGGAGGAGCCCTCGCTGCGCGTCACCACCGTGTATCCCGGGCGCACCGCCACCGACATGCAGCGCGCCACGCGGGCGTTCGAGGGCTTGCCGTACGTGGCCGACGACTACCTGCGCCCGTCCACGGTGGCGGGTGTGATCGCGCACGCGCTGGCGACTCCGCCGGACGGCGTGGTGCCCGACGTGACCGTGCGCCCCCGCTCGGGCTGATCGGTTTTGGCCGCCCGGCGTCATATAGCCACCTGGGCGGCCAAAAGTGAGGCCTGTGGATGACGAACGCGGCGATGCTGCCAGCTACGCCACGATGCCCCGATGCAATGGCCCGACATCGCCCGGCGCCAGGCCGGCATCGTCTGCCGACGGCAGCTGTTCGCCGCGGGGCTGAGCCGGGACGAGGTGCGCCACCTCCTGCGGTCAGGGCTGCTGGTCGCTACGCCACATCGAGGGACCTACCGGGTCGCCGGGGCGCCCGACCGTCCGGACTCACAGGCGTGGCTTGCCGTCTTGGGCGCGCGTGCGGTGCTGTCGTATCTGTCGGCGGCCGCCTGGTGGGATCTGCCTGTCGAGCAGGACGGGCGCATCCATATCACCCGGCGTGAGCGGCAGAGGCTGCTTACCCACAAGCGAATCCGGGTGCATCGCACATTGCTCGTCCCGAGTGCCGTGACGACCAGGCACGGGCTTGACGTCACGACCCGGACCGAGACATTGCTCGACTGCCTCGGCTGGCTGCGTCTCGGTCAGGCCCGGACGTTGCTCGACCGAGCCTTTCAGCAGTCGTGGCTGGGTCGCCCCGATATCGAGCGGCGGCTCGACGAGCAAGCCGGCCGATGGGGCAACAGGCAACTCGCCCGCTTGCTGCGCGACAGCCGTCCGGGCGCCGAGGCTGAGTCCGAGC
>DASXRA010000198.1:0-4514 GCA_036506855.1 Jatrophihabitantaceae bacterium | reverse complement strand
CGCGGCGCAGGTCACGGTCACCGGCTCGGTCTCGCACGTGACCGTGACCGCGCCGTTCCAGGTCACCACCGGCGAGTCGACTGCGACGGTCTACCGCCCGGTTCTGGACCTCGCGTCTGCCGGCGGCGCCGTCGTCGCCTCCGGATCCGGCTTCGCGCCGAACGAGCTGATCGCGATCCACCTCGACGGTGCGGCAGCGGCGCAGACCGTCCGAGCCGACAGCAGCGGGTCATTCATAGGTGTCCGCCTCGCGGCGCCCGCCGACGGTGATCACGCGGTCGTCGGGGCAGGCGTGGACTCGCTGCTGCCCGTGAGCGCGTCCTTCACCGTTCGATCCGGGACGGTGAGCGTCGCAAGCTAGCAGGGGAAGAGGCTCGTGATGCCCGGCGGGAAGTCCGTGCCGACGACGTTGGGCCCGAAGCAGGTACCCGCCCCGGTGCCGTCGTAGACGATGTCGGCGCCGGGCGTGGTTGCCCGCACGGGGTCCGGGTTGGCGCCGTTGTGCAGGATGCGATTGCCCCGAACCGCGTTGCCGTCCGGGTTGACCTCCAGGCGCGGGTCGAGCGGGCCGAACGGGCTCTGCACGATGCCGACGCCGACCGAGTCGTTGCCGACGACGGAGTTGCCCGTGATGACGACGTGGTCGCCGCCGACGTTCAGGATGCCCGTACCGGTCGGCAGCAGGCCCACGTCGTCGCCGCTGTCGGCCGGCACCGGGTTCGGCATGTTGTTGTGATCAACGACATTGGCATCAATCGTCGTGTCGTCGTTCAGCGGCATCGGCAGTCCGGGCAGCAGCGACACCAGCACGCCGACCGTGTTGCCGATCAGCTTGTTGGCGCGGACCACCGAGTGGACCGAGTTCTCGATCTCGACGCCGATCGAGCAGCCGCTCACGTGGTTGCCCGTCACCGTCACGCCGTTGTCGTCGCCGACGTAGATTCCGGCGTCGTCGGTGCCGCTGACCTGGTTGTGGTCGATCGATCCGTGCGCGGAGCAGATCGGGAACGGGCCGTACTCCTCGTTGTCCACGTAGCGTCCGTGGGTCAGCCGGAATCCGTCCACGCCGATCAGGTGCACGCCCGTGTCGTCGGCGTGCCGGATCGTCAGCCCGTCGATGGTGATGCCGTGCAAGCTGAGTGCTGGGCACATCGGGTTGCCGTCCGGGCCGACCGAGACCTCCCCGGTTCCCACCTCGATGCCGTACTCGTGCCCGGCCGCGTCGATGACCGCCGCACGGCTGCCGCGGATCGTGAGCGGGCTCTTGTCGACGACGACGCCGCCTTCGTAGGTGCCCGGTGGCACCACGATCGTGTCGCCCGGCGCGGCCGCATCGACCGCCGCCTGGATGGAACCGCTCACCACGATGACCCGCGGTTTCGCGGCGCCGGCGTCTGGCGCGGCGGCCAGGCCGAAGCCGGCCATCGCGAGCACGAGCGATGCTGAGAGCATTGATACGCGCCGGTCCATGACGTACCTCCCGCGGTCACTGAGGGCGGGCGGAGCGTACTACCCAGTTGCATCGCGGGAACAGCGTCGGGAGGCGTCGATGAGCAACCTCGAGCTTCGGCCGGCCGAGGTCGTCTGCGACTCCAGCGGCCGGGCAGCGTCGATTGCGGTCGAGGTGCTCACTCCGCGTGTCGTTCCGCTCGGCGGGACCCGTGCCATGCGGGTGAGCCGGACGCTTCCACAGCGCGGGCGCTCGCTCATCGGGCCGTGGTGCTTCATCGACCATTACGGACCGGAGCGCGTCGCCATGGGCGTGCCCGCGCATCCACACACGGGGCTGCAGACGATCAGCTGGCTGTTCGCCGGGCAGATCGAGCACCGCGACAGCGCCGGGCACCATGCGCTGATCCGGCCGGGCGAGCTGAACCTGATGACCGCTGGGCGAGGAATCAGCCACGCCGAAGTGTCCACTTCGGACACAACGGTGCTGCACGGCGCGCAGCTGTGGGTGGCTCTGCCGTCAGCCGAGCGGTTCGCCGATCCGGCGTTCGAGCAGTACGTGCCCGATGTCGTCCGGGGGGCGGGCTTCGAGGCGCGCGTATTTCTCGGGACGCTGCTGGGCAGCACGTCGCCGGCAGCGGCACAGTCCCCTCTGGTCGGCGCCGAAATCGCGATCGAGCCGGGGCACACCGCGTTCATTCCGGTTGATGCGGCATTCGAGCACGGCGTTCTCGTCGATACCGGCACGGTCACCGTTGACGGCACCGACGTGACGAGGGGTTCGCTGGGCCATGTCGCGACGGGCCGCGACGTGATCGAACTGCGGGCCGGCGACGCCGGGACGGCCCGGGTGCTCATGGTCGGCGGCAGGCCGCTCGGCGAGCGGATCCTCATGTGGTGGAACTTCGTCGCCCGCACGCACGACGAGATCGTCAGGTATCGCGCCGACTGGCAGGCGGAGATCGGCGCGGGCTCGCGCGGGCAGGGGCGGTTCGGATTGCCGACCGGAGCTGCCGAGCCTCCGCTGCCGGCGCCGGTCATGCCGAACGTCAGGCTGAAAGCGCGGGAATGATCACCGAGGCCCCGCCCGGCTAGTGACGCCTTCGGCTCGGGCGCGGGCCTGCGCGTCGTCGGACGCTCCGGCCATGACCAGTGCCTCGATCAGCGCGCCGGTCACCGGTGCGACGTCGAGCACGCGCAGGCGCGCGTTCGGCGCAGCCGTGGCGAGTCGTTCAGCGATGCGCCCGATCAGGATTCCGTTACCGGACTGGAGGGTTCCGCCGCCGAGCACGATGTCCGCGTCCGAGCGCAGCAGGTGCAGCCGCCGCAGCAGCGTCACGGCCATGTTCGCCGTCTCGTCAGCCAGCCGTTCGACGATCTCGCGCGCCACCTGATCGCCTTCGGACGCCGCCTCGAACACCAGCGGGGCCAGCCCGTGCAGTGACGCATGGGTAATCGTGCCGCGATGCACACCGAGCGCCACGGCCTCGGCGTCGGCGACCGAGAAGTGCTCGGCGACGCGCCTGCTCAGCGTGGTGGCGGGCCCCCGGCCGTCCTCTGCGCGCACGGCCGCTCCGAGGCCGGCGACACCGACGGCGTAACCGCCGCCCCAGTCGCCGGTGATGTCGCCGAGTGAAAGGAACCGCGCGACCTTCCCGCTCGGGTGGACGCCCACCGCATTGACACCTGCGCCGGAGACGACGGCGACGCCCCAGCCGCGGGGACTGCCGGCGCGCAGGATCGCGAAGACGTCGTTGTAGACCTTCAGCTTGTCGACGATGCGCAGCTTGCGCAGCTCGGTGTGCGCCTCACGCTCCTCCGCCGGGATGTCGACGTTGGCCAGGTAGAACGCACCGGCGCCGATCCGGGTCGAGGGCGCAATGCCGGCCTGCTGGCGCGCCGCCTCGACCATCGCCGCGAGGTCGCGTGCCGTCCGGGCCATGCCGTCCAGGTGCGGGCGCGTGCCGCGTCCCTGCACCTGTGCCAGCACGGCTCCGTCCACTGTGGCCAGTACGACGTCGGTCTTGGAGTTACCGCCGTCGGCCGCTATGACGTACTCAGCCACCGGTCGTGCTCCGTGCCGCCGCGAACCGCGGCAGCAATTGCGCATTCTCGCGGAGGATGTCGTCGAGCAGCGCCGCGACGTGCTGCCACTGGCGCACGAGCGGGTTCGCGAGCAGCGCCCGGGCCGCGACCTGCGGGTCACCCGACTTGGCGGTCTCGATAGTCAGCAGCTCGTACTGCGTGACTGCCTGCACGAGGCCAAGCATCTCCGGGCGCAGCGGCGCCACCGCGACCGGATGCGCTCCAGCACGGTCGACGGTTGCCGGCACCTCGACGACGGCGTCGGCCGGCAGCCCGCGAATCGTCGCGTCGTTGCGCACGTTCAGGTAATGCCGCGCGCCGTCGCCGGTCATCAGCGACGTGACGAGCGCCGCCGCCGCCTCGCTGTAGTAGGCACCGCCGCGCTGGTCGAGCAGCTCGGGCTTGCGGTCGAGTGCGGGATCGCGGTACATGCGCAGCAGCTCGCGTTCGATCGCCAGCACCTCCTCCGCGCGATGCGGGCCGTGCCGCTGCTCCTCGACGGCCTCGTCGGTGCAGTAGAAGTAGCGCAGGTAGTAGGACGGGATCGCGTCCAGCATTCGCATCAGGTCGACCGACACGCCGAGATCGGCGGCCAGTTCCGTCGCGTACTCGGACGCGAGGATCTCGGGCAACATGTCGAAGCCGTCGATGCGCACGGCGCGCAGCCAGGTGAGGTGGTTCAGGCCCGCGTGATCCAGCTCGACCCGCGACGGCGGCACACCGAAGTGCTGCGCGAAGCCCCGCTGGAACCCGATCGCCACGTTGCACAGGCCGATCGCACGGTGGCCCTCGTCGAGCAGCGCGCGGGTGACGATGCCGACCGGGTTGGTGAAGTCGACGATCCACCCCTCCGGCTGGGCGTACTTGCGCGTCGCGTCCGCGATGTCGAGTACGACCGGGACGGTGCGCAGCGCCTTGGCGAACCCGCCCGGTCCGGTCGTCTCCTGGCCGACCAGCCCGTAGCGCCCGGGAATCGTCTC
>DASXRA010000197.1:0-13946 GCA_036506855.1 Jatrophihabitantaceae bacterium | reverse complement strand
GGCCTCGCGGTGTGGATGTCGTTCCACCGCTACTTCTTCACCGCGCCCGGTGTCAGTGTGCCCCGCCCGTTCGTGGGGCTGGACAACTACCGGACCGTCCTGACCGATCCCGCGGTTCGCCAGTCGTTCGTGAACATCCTGGTGTTCCTCGTGATCAACGTGCCGTTGACGGTGGCGCTGTCGCTTCTGCTGGCCACCGCACTGAACGCGGCGATCCCGTTCCGCGCGTTCTTCCGGGTCAGCTACTACGTGCCGTACGTGACGGCCAGCGTCGCCGTCGTGGGCGTCTGGCTGTTCCTGTTCCGGACGGGCGGGCTGGCCGACCACGCTCTCGGGCCGCTCGCCCCCAAGCCGTCGTGGTTGGTCAACGAGCACTGGGCGATGCCGTCGATCGCGTTCTACGTCGCCTGGAAGCAGCTCGGGTTCTTCATCCTGCTCTACCTCGCCGCGCTGCAGAACGTGCCGAAGGAGCTGTACGAATCCGCCTCGGTCGACGGTGCGTCGAAATGGCGCGCGTTCCGCGCGGTCACCCTGCCGGGCGTCCGGCCGGCGACGACGCTGGTCACGCTCCTCGCGGTCATCACCGGCGCGAACCTGTTCACCGAGCCGTACCTGCTGACCGGCGGTGGTGGCCCGAACGGCAAGTCGGCCTCGCCGGTGCTGCTGATGTACCAACGCGGCATCGAGCAGAACCACCCGGACCTCGCGGCGGCGATCGGCGTGATCCTCGTCGTGGGCGTGCTGCTGATCGTCGGGATTCAACAACTCCTGGAACGGCGGGCTCGGATATGACCCAGACGACGCCCATTCTCGCCGACGTCGCGCCCGCACTCGACGCGCTGGTCGACACCCACCGGCCAGCCCGCCGCGGCATGGCTTGGCGCATCGTTGCCCTGCTGCTCGGTGCCGTGCTGTTCCTGTTCCCCTTCTACTACATGATCATCGGCTCGCTGCAGAGGTCGCCGGACACGTCCGTCGGCGGTGTGCTGCCGCATCCGGGCGACATGACCCTGCACAACTACGCCCAGATCAACGACGCGATCAGCCTGGACCGGACGCTGATCAACTCCGGCATCTTCACCGGCGGCGTGCTGTTCGGCACGGTCGTGTTCGGCGTGCTGGCCGGCTACGCGCTCGCCCAGCTGCACTTTCGCGGGCGCGGCGTGCTGTTCGCGACGATGGTGCTGCTGCAGGTGATCCCGTTCCAGTTGCTGATCATCCCGCTGTACGTGCTGATCGTCCGCAACTACGGGCTGGGCGACTCCTATCTCGGCATGATCGCGCCGTTCGCGATCAACTCGACCGCGGTGTTCGTCTTCCGGCAGTACTTCCTGCAGTTGCCGCCGGACCTCTTCAACGCGGCACGCATCGACGGTGCGAGCGAGCTGCGCATCCTGCTCAACATCGCGCTGCCGCTGGTCAAACCCGCTCTGCTGACGGCGATGCTGATGACGTTCATCGGCCCGTGGAACGAGTTCCTGTGGCCGTTCCTGGTCACCAAGCAACACGACAAGCAGCCGCTCGCAGTCGCGCTCGCCAACTACATCAGCACCGTGTCGGGCGAGGCGGCCAACCCGTTCGGCGCGATCCTCGCGGGCGCGTGCGTGCTCGCCGCGCCGGCCGTCGCTCTGTTCATCGCGTTCCAGCGGCACTTCGTATCGACCAACCTCGGCTCCGGCGTGAAAGGCTGATCGTTGACCCCATCGAGCGCCACCGACGTCCCGTACCGGCTGACCCGGCTCGGCGTGATCATGCGCGCGGACCCGGCAGCCGATCTCGAAGCCGAGGGTGTGCTCAACCCGGCGAGTGGCCGGACCCCGGACGGGCGGCTGTGGCTGCTGCCCCGCCTGGTGGCAGCCGGCAACGTCTCGCGAGTGGGCCTGGCCGAGGTCGTCATCGAGGACGGCCGGCCCACGGGCGTGCGGCGGGACGGCGTCGTGCTCGCGCCCGATGCAGGCTGGGAGAGATCGCACGAGCACGCCGGCGTCGAGGATCCGCGCACGACGTGGATCGCGCGCCTCGGCGTCCACGTGATGGCGTACGTCGCGTTCGGCCCGTACGGGCCGAAGCCGGCGCTCGCGGTGTCCGACGACCTGCGCAACTGGCGCCGCCTCGGGCCGCTGCAGTTCGACTACCAACCCGACCTCGACACCGACCTGAACCTGTTCTCCAACAAGGACGTCGTGCTGTTCCCCGAACCGGTGCCCGGACCGGACGGCCGGCCCAGCTACGCGCTGCTGCACCGGCCGACCTGGGACCTCGGGTGGATCCAGGGCAAGTCCGAGGACCTCTACCTGCCCGCCGGGCTGGACGAGCCGAGGCCCGGTATCTGGATCTCCTACGCACCTGCCGAGGACGTCGAGCGTGACGTGCGCGCCCTGACGCGGGTCGGCCAGCACCGCCTCGTCGCGTTGCCCGTCCACGACTTCGAGGCCCTCAAGATCGGCGCCGGGCCGCCACCACTGCGGGTCGAGGAGGGCTGGCTGCTGATCCACCACGGTGTGTCCGGCAGCCTCGCCGAGGGCTGGGCGCCGCAGCGCAACGTGCACTACGCGGCCGGTGCGATGCTGCTCGACCCGGCCGACCCGGCGCGCGTGCTGGCCCGGACGGCGAGGCCGCTGCTCGTGCCGTCGCTGGACGAGGAACGCGACGGCACGGTTCCCAACGTCGTCTTCCCGACCGCCATCGAGCAGATCGACGGCCAGCACTTCGTCTTCTACGGCATGGCCGACTCGGCCATCGGCGTCGCCCTGCTCGAACGCACCCGCTAACCCTGGAGGCCCTCGTGCACAGGTTCCGCATCATCGCCACCGCCCTCGCGGCTGTCGCGAGCCTGATCGCCGCGCCCGTTTCGTCGTCCGCGTCCGCGGCCGCGCCGTTGACGAACCTGGCGCACCTGGACTTCCTCACCGCGTCCGTGGCCCCGCCCGCGCAGGCCGGGCACAGCACGTACCGGCTCGACAGCGAGCCCGCGATCGGCGTGCTATGGGTGTACGCCGACCGGCAAGCCGACGGCAGCTACCACCGCACGGGTGGTGGCGCGTACGACGCCGCGACCGACACGTTCGGGCAGGGCTCCTACGACGCGGACGACATCTCCCGGGCGGCCGTGGTGTACCTGCGGCACTGGCGCAGCGTCGGCGATGCGCACAGCCGCGACGAGGCGTACGAGCTGCTGCGCGGGCTCACCTACCTACAGACGGCGTCCGGCCCGAACGCGGGCAACGTCGTGCTGTGGATGCAGCCCGACGGCACGCTGCACCCGAGCCCGACGCCGAAGGACAGCCCGGATCCCTCGGACTCGGGGGCCTCGTACTGGCTGGCGCGCACAGTGTGGGCGCTCGGCGAGGGCTATGCGGCGTTCCGCGACGCCGACCCCGCGTTCGCGGCGTTCCTCGCCGAGCGGCTCGGCCTCGCGGTCGGCGCGCTCGATCGCGAGGTGCTGACGCGGTACGGGCAATACCTGAACATCGACGGCCTGCGCGTCCCGGCCTGGCTGATCACCGACGGGGCGGACGCCACGTCCGAGGCCGTCCTCGGCCTGTCGGCCTACGTCGGGGCGGGCGGGGCAGGCCCGGCCCGGAGTGCGCTCGCGCAGCTGGCCGACGGCATCGCCGCGATGGGCCACGGCGACGCCGCCACCTGGCCGTACGGCGCGGTCCTGCCGTGGGCGCTGTCGCGTTCGGTGTGGCACGCCTGGGGAGCGCAGATGCCTTCGGCGCTGGCCGCCGCGGCGACCGCGCTGCACCGTCCGCAGCTGCTGGCCCCGGCGCGGGCCGATGCCGCGATCTTCACCCCGCACCTCCTGACTGCGGGCGGGCCGGACAACGGCTGGCTGCCGACGCCCATCGACGGCACCCAGATCGCCTACGGTGTCGACGCCCGGGTACAGGCGCTGCTGTCGGTGTCGCAGGCGGCGCACTCGGCCGGCTTGCGCCAGCTCGCCGGCATCGCGGCCGGCTGGTTCTTCGGGCAGAACCGGGCCGGCGCGCCGACGTACGACCCGACGACGGGAGTCACGTTCGACGGCGTGAGTGCGGACGGCACGGTCAACCACAACTCCGGCGCCGAGTCCACGATCCACGGCCTGCTGACCATGGAGGCGCTCGACGCCAATCCGGACGTGGCCGCAGTCGCCCGGGCGAGCGCGCACCTCGTCCGGCGTGACGGCCAGCGCACCGTCGAGGCTGAAGCCGCGCAGCTGGCCGGACCGGCCACCAGCGTGCCGGCCGACCCGGTCTGGACCGGCGAGTCGCAGTGGAGCGGAGGAGCGTACGTCCAGCTCGCCGCGGGCAGCGAGCTGTCCTGGACGGTCGCCGCAGCCGACCAGCCGCGCCTGGTGCAGGCGATCCTCGACCGGGTACCCGGTCCTGCCGCGGTGAGCGAGTTCTCGTCCGGCGGGACCCGCCTCGGCGGCGTCGACTACGGCGGTGGCGGCGCGCAGGGCGACTCACCCGCGCCCGGGGCGCTGCTTCCGGTCACGGCCCCAAAGGCCCTGCCGGCCGGCGCCACGTCCCTCATCGCCCGAACCGCGGACGGCCACGGGCGGCTCGACGCGGTCGAGCTGACCCCACTGGTGTCCACGCTCGTCGTCGACGGCGATGGTCATGGCGTCGCTCTGCTCAACAGCGTCGCCGGCGTGCCGCGCAGCGTGGTGGTCGGCGTGCCGGGCACCGGTCCGACCACTGCGACCAGCTACGACAGCAGCGGGCAGCTCTGGCGCACGACGACCGGCACCGGTTCGATCACCGTGGACGTGCCGCCGGGCGGGTTCGCGATCGCCCGCCGTTAGCCCGCCTGGCACCTCGGGCGCCGGTTTTATTCGTTTCGTGCGCGCGCGAAGCGCCGTTAATGTCGTGTGGTCTGGATTGCCTCCGATTAGTTTCCGGCCGCCGGTCCGTCCTATCAGCGAACGGGTTCTCGTCGATGTCGAGATCGCGGCACTGGCTCCGACTACCTGACGAGAACCAAGAAATCCATACGGACCGCGCACACAGGAGATTCACATGAGTGTAAGAACCAGCGACCGCTCGCGGTGGCTCGCGCTGTATGTGCTCTGCGCCGGCATGCTGATGATCGTCTTGGACGCGACGATCGTGAACGTGGCACTGCCGACGATCCAAGACGACCTCGGCTTCTCGCAGAACAACCTGGCCTGGGTGGTGAACGCCTACCTGATCGCGTTCGGCGGGCTGTTGCTGCTGGCCGGGCGGATGGGTGACCTGATCGGTCAGCGGCGGATCTTCCTGATCGGGCTGACCGTGTTCACGTCGGCCTCGCTGCTGTGCGCCGTCGCGCAGGATCAAGCCGTGCTCGTTGCCTCGCGGTTCGTGCAAGGCGTCGGTGGCGCGCTGACGTCCGCCGTGATCCTCGGCATGATCGTGACGATGTTCCCCGAGCCTCGCGAGCTCGCGAAGGCGATCGGTGTGTACGGCTTCGTGGCGTCGGCCGGTGGTTCGATCGGGCTGCTCGCCGGTGGCGTGCTGACCGCGGCGATCAACTGGCACTGGATCTTCTTCGTCAACCTGCCGGTGGGCGTCCTCACGGGGTTCTTGGCGGTGCGGCTGGTCGAGAATCGTGACGGGATCGGCCTGCGCAAGGGCGCCGACGTGCCGGGTGCCGCGATGCTGACCGGCGGGCTGATGCTCGGCGTGTACACGATCCTGCAGGTCGGCGAGAAGGGCTGGGCGTCCACCCCGACGATCGGGCTCGGTGCCGTGGCCGTCGCGCTGCTGGCTGGATTCGTGCTGCGCCAAGCACGCATCGCCAACCCGCTGATGCCGCTGCGCCTGTTCAAGTCGCGCAGTGTCGCAGGGGCGAACGTCGTGCAGGCACTGCTGGTCGCGGGCATGTTCGGGATGTTCTTCCTGGGCGCGCTGTACCTGCAGCAGATCCTCGGCTACGACGCCCTGGGCGTGGGCCTGGCGTTCCTGCCGGCCACGATCGTCATGGGCGCGATGTCGCTGCGCTTCTCCGGTCCGGTCGCGGCCCGGTTCGGCACCCAGCACACGCTGGTCGCCAGCCTGGTGTTCATCGGCGCCGGCCTGCTGCTGTTCGCGCGCACGCCGGTGCACGGCGAGTACCTCACCGACGTCATGCCGGCCATGATCCTGATCGGCCTCGGTGCCGGGCTCGGCTTCCCGGCGCTGATGACGCTGGCTATGTCGGGCGCCACGCCGGAGGACTCGGGCATCGCGTCCGGCCTGGTCAACACCACGGTGCAGGTCGGCGGGGCAGTGGGCCTGGCCGTGCTCGCCACGTTCGCCGCAGAGCGCACCGATTCGCTCAAGGCGCACGGCGCGGCTGCCGCCGCGGCGCTGAACTCCGGCTACCACCTCGCGTACCTGATCGGTGCCGGGCTGGTGGCGGCCGCGATCGTGATCGCGATCGCGGTGCTGCGGCCGAGCACGCCCGCCGATGCCGAGGCTCAGCCCGCTGCGGACCAGGTGCCGGTGACCGGCGACCCCGCGTACGCCGACTAGATCGCAACGTTGACCGGCCGGCCCGCAATTCGCGGGCCGGCCGGTTCTACATCTCGGCCGCGCCGGCCTTGATCGCCTCGCGGATGCGGAAGTACGTGCCGCAGCGGCAGATGTTGCGCAGCTCGTCGAGGTCGGCGTCGCTGATGTCGCGCCCCGCGGCGCGTGCCCGGCGGGCCAGCGCGACCGCCGCCATGATCTGCCCCGGCTGGCAGTAGCCGCATTGCGCGACGTCATGGTCGAGCCACGCCTGCTGCATCGGGTGCAAGTCGCGGCCGACGGTCGCGGGCAGGCCTTCGATGGTCGTGATCTCGTCCGTCGGCGCGATGTCGGAGACGGGCACCGAGCAGGGGTTGAACGCCTTGCCGTTGATGTGACTCGTGCACGCCTTGCAGACTTCCAGCCCGCATCCGTACTTCGGGCCGGTGACGCCGAGCAGGTCGCGCAGCACCCAGAGCAGGCGCACGTCGTCCGGGCAGTCGACCGAGACCTGCTTGCCGTTGAGCGTGAACGAGTGTGTGGGCACGAGCGCTCCCTCTAGAAGGTGTGGTCGAGGCCGTCAGTCGGGCTCTGCGGAATCGGCGGCACGGTCGGCAGTGGCTCGAAGCCCAGCGGGCCGTCGTGGTTGATCGGGAAGCTCGTCGGCATCGACCCGGTGGCGCGGCCGTAGGCGCACGCGACGGCCGCGAACGCTGCGGCGACCCCGAACTCGCCGGCGCCGCCCGGCTCGCCGGTGGTCGGTGGCATCACGACGACGCGCAGGTCGGTCGGCACGTTCCACTGCCGCGTGTAGAAGTAGTTGTCCCAGCTGCCCTCGAGCGGCAGGCCGTCCTTCAGGTGCAGGCTGGAGCTCAGGGCGAGCGCGATGCCGTCGATGACCCCGCCCATCATCTGCGCCTCGAGGCCTCGCGGGTTGATCGGCAGGCCGACGTCGACCACGAAGACCGCCTTGGTGACGCGTGGCCCGGTATAGGCGTCGGCGACTTGCCGGCCGACCGTCGCGGGGCGGCAGTCGATCTCGACCAGGCACGCCGAGACGCCCTTGTACTCCGCGTGGAACGCGATGCCCTGGGCCGTCCCGGCCGGCATCGACCGGCCCCAGTCGCCGACCTCGGCCGCCTTGTCGAGCACGGCTCGCGAGCGGTCGTTCTTGAGGAACGTCCGCCGGAAGTGGTACGGGTCCTTGCCCATCGCCTGGCCAGCTCGTCGACGACCAACTCCTGCGCCGCGCGGACGTTGGGGGAGTAGATGTTGCGCATGCTGCCGGTGTGAAAGCCCGTGTCGACCTCGTTGAGCAACTGGGTCGTCACCCCGAAGTTGTACGGGACGTTCTGGGTCAGCTCGAACACCGCCTCGGAGAAGCCGAGGCCACCCACCGGAAGCTGCGCCGAGATTGCGGTGAGGATCTCGCCGAGGCCGTGGCCGAAGTCGGTCGCCACGCTCGTGTGCCGCTGCTCGAACGTGAGCACGTTGCCGAGGCGGTAGCTGGCACGCACCCGCGAGGTGCACATCGGGTGGGTACGGCCGTGGCGGAAGTCGTCGGTGCGGTGCCACATCAGCTTGACCGGCTTGGCCATCTGCTGCGATATCTCGGCAGCCTCCAGCGCCGCGTCGAAGAACAGGTGCCGCCCGAACGAGCCGCCGCCCTGCACGACGTGGACCTGCACCTTGTCCTGCGGCAGCTCGAGCTTTGCCGCGATGGTCTGCTGGGCCACGATCGGCGACTTCAGGCACGACCAGATCTCGGCGCTGCCGGGCCGGACGTCGGCGATCGCGCAGTTCGTCTCGAGCGGGGAGTTGCTGGCGAACGCGAACGTGAACTTCGCGTCGAGGGTCCTGGTCAGGATCGGCACGGCCGGCACCGCCATCGGCGGCTCGGCCTTCTCGAGTTCGTGCAGCACCGTGTCGTCGGACTTGCCGTCTTCCGTGCCGGGACCCCACGTGACGGCGAGCGCCCGTACAGCGTCGATGCACTGCCCGAACGTCGCGCCCCGCACGGCGACGCCGGTCGACACGATCGCGACGTCGGTGATGCCCGGCATGGCCTCGACCGCGGACAGGTTGCTCACTGATTGCACCGTGCCGTTGATGGTCGGCGGGCGGCAGACCATCGTCGGCATCGCGCCGGGGACGTCCAGGTCCATCGCGAACTTCTTGCGCCCGGTGACCGCGGCCAGCGCGTCGATGCGGTTGTGCGGCGTGCCGACGACGGTGAAGTCCGGTGCGTCCGTCAACCGCACCGAGGCGAGCGTCGTGTGCGAGGACGCCGCCGCGGTCGCCAGCGAGCCGTACGTCGCCGTCATGCCGGACGCTGACCGCACGACGCCGCCACTGGTCGTGAGTGAATCGACGGGGACGCCCCACTGCGCCGCTGCCGCACCCAGTAGCCGTTGCCGGGCCAGCGCGGCCGCGGTGCGCACCGGCGTGTACATCGAGCGGATCGTGTTCGACCCGCCGGTCAGCTGGTTGAACACCAGCTCCGGGCGCGCGTCCGCGAGCGACATGTCGATCTCGCCGAGCGGTAGATCCAGCTCTTCGGCAATGAGCATCGCGATCGCCGTGGTGATGCCCTGGCCGACTTCGGCACGCGGCAGGGCGAACGAGGCAGTGCCGTCCGGGTTCACCTGGATCGTGATCAGGCCGGATGTCGGCGCCGCGGCGAGCGTGAGCACGTCGCCGAGATCCATCAGATCCGACGGCTCCGGCAGCGATGGAACGGCCGCGCCGGCGGCCTTCGGCGTCAACGCGTCCTTGCCGAGTTTCGCGGCGACGACCAGGGTGGGCGCGGCGAGCACGTAGCCCAGGAACTCGCGTCGCCGGATACCTGACCTGCCACGCTCGCTCTGCATGGGTGATCCCTTCGCTGCGATCGCCGCATTCTGGTCGAATCGTCCTGTCCGCGCGAGCCGAAATGCCAGCTAGATCCAGCTGGCCGAAAGTGTGCGGAGCTTGGCGTTCCGGCCGCTCGTCAATCGGTCCCGGCGCTCGCGAACATGACGGTGTGGACGACATCGATGACGCCCGGGCCTGGTGGGGCGTCGGGCTCGCCGTGGCGGCGGTCGGCTGGGGTGCGCAGCAGTTCGCGCCGCTGCTGCTGATGTACCAGGACGAGCTCGATCTGACGACGACCACGATCCAGGCCGTCTTCGGGCTCTACGTGCTCGGGCTCATCCCGGGCCTGCTGCTCGGTGGCCCGGTCTCGGACCGGTACGGCCGGCGCCGGGTCATGGCCCCGACGCTCGCTGCCTCGGTCGTCGCGACCGTGTTGCTGATGCTCGGCGGGACCGGCATCGGCTGGCTGTTCGCCGGACGCCTGGTCGCGGGGGTAGCGAGCGGTGCGGCGTTCAGCTCCGGGGCGGCGTGGATCAAGGAACTGTCCGGTGCCACGGCTAGCGGCGCCCGGCGCGTCACGGTGGCGATGACCGCCGGCTTCGGGCTCGGCCCACTGGTCGCCGGTGTCCTGGCCCAGTGGGCGCCGGCTCCCACGGTGCTGCCCTACGTGCCACATCTGGTGCTGGCGGCCGTCGCGTTCGGGCCGGCGCTGCGCGCATCGGAAACCCCGCCGTCCGGACGGGCTTACCGGTCTGCGGCAGCAATTTCGCATCCCGGAGATCCGCGCGCACCGATTCCGCGCAGTGGTTGTGCCGCTCGCGCCGTGGGTGTTCGGGTCGGCCGCGGTCGCCCTGGCCTACCTGCCCGGGCTGGTCAGGACTCACCTCGGCGGACATGCCGTCGCGTTCAGCGCGCTCGTCACGCTGCTCACGGCGGGCGCCGGAATCCTGGTGCAGCCGCTGGCCCGCCGGGTGGATGATCCGGCACGCCCGCGCCTGCTGAGCACCGCGCTGGCCATCGTGGTGATCGGCCTGCTCGTCGGCGCAGCGGCCGCGGCGGCCGCGCAGCCGCTGCTCGTCATCGGGGCCGCTCTCGTGTTGGGCGCCGGTTACGGCTGTTGCCAGGTGTGCGGCCTGCTCGAGGTACAGCGCATGGCGCGGCCCGATCGCTTGGCCGGGCTGACCGCCGCGTACCAGGCGATCTCCTACCTGGGCTTTGCTGCGCCGTTCCCGCTCGCCTGGGCTACCCGGGCCGTGCCGGCTGCCGATCTGCTGGTGGCCGCGGCCGCTCTCGCCGCCCTGACCCTCGCTTGGACGGCCGCGCAGGCGCGCTCGTCCGGCCCGGGCGGCGTCCGGTACGTCTAGACCGGCGCGATTGTGGGTAGGCAATCCAGGAACGGCGTTGCCACATGGCAGGCTCGTTCCAGGAGGGTGATGAGTGGATGCGCACTGACTACCGATCAGACAAGCACGACCAGGTCGAACTCCGGGTACCGGCCGACGGCCGGTTCGTGGCTGCGTTGCGTTCACTCGCCACCGCGCTCGGCGCGCAGTGCGACCTGACCGTGGACGAGATCGAAGACCTGCAGATCGCGGTCGACGAGTCGTGTGCGCTGTTGCTGCCACACGTCCAGCGCCGCGGCGAGTGGCTTACCGCCCGGTTCACCCTCGCGCCACGCACCGTCGACTTCGTCGCGAGCGTCCCGGCCGCGGCGGCGGCGCCCGATCGGACCGGCTTCCTCTGGGCCGTGCTGTCGGCGGTCGCCGAACGTCTCGAGGTCACCTCGACGGATGGCCAGCTGGCAATCGGATTCACGGTGCGGCGCGAAGCACTTGCGCAGTGAACTCGGAGAACGTCGACCGGGGTGCCCAGCGTGCGGAAGCGGCCCGGTTGCTGGCCCAACTGCACGCACTGCGGGCAGACAGCCCGCAGCGCAAGCCGATGCGCGATCGCCTGGCCGAGCTGCATCTGCCACTCGTCGAGTACCTCGCCCGTCGCTTCGCCCGGCGCAGCGTGCCACTGGAGGATCTCGTCCAGGTCGGATCGATCGGGTTACTGAAGGCGATCGACCGCTTCGATCCGGGCCGCGGCCTGGAGTTCTCGACTTACGCCGCACCGACGATCCTCGGTGAGATCAAGCGATACTTCCGCGACTCGGGCTGGCTGGTTCACGTACCGCGCCGCGCCCAGGAGTTGCAGACGACTCTCGACACCGCGCGGGCGGAGCTGAGCCAGGAGTTGCGCCGCGCACCGACCGTCGCCGAGCTGGCTAGCCGGACCGGTGTCGCCGAGGAGCAGGTCATCGAGGCGCTGGACGTCGCCCGCAGCTACAGCGGTGTGCCGCTCGACGAGATCACGGCGCCCGAGTCGGGCTACGGAGCAGCGATCCTCGCCGACGAGGACACCGAACTGCTGCGCGTCGAGTTGCGCGAGGTCCTCAGGCCGGCGCTCGCCGCATTGCCCGAACGGGAGCAGGAGGTACTGCTGCTGCGGTTCGGAGCGGGCAAGAGCCAGACGGAGATCGCCGGCATCGTCGGCGTGTCGCAGATGCAGGTCTCCCGGCTCATCTCGCGAAGCCTGACGCGGTTGCGGGAGCGGCTGACCACCGACGGCGTCGAGCCCTGACCACCCTGGTTAGGTCCGCGGGCCGATGGTAGAAAGAGTCGTCTCATGCGGCTGCCGGTTGTTGCCGCACGGGCGCCTGTCTCGTCGCGCATGGAGGCTCCGATGGGCATGTCGCGGCGAGTTGACATCGCCCAACTGTTCGCCACGGTCGCGCGTGACCTGACTGCGCAGCCCGGCATGAGCGCCACAGCGGATCGCGTCGCCGACGTGGCTGCCAAGTTGATCGGGTGCGGCTGGGCCGCAGTCGGGCGGATGGGGCCGCACGAGGCGCTGCAGTTCGACGCGACGCGCGACGATCCCGTGCTCGTGGCCGTTGACGCGGCGGCAGCCGAGACTGGTGAAGGCGTCGCCGCGGAGTCGCTGCGCATGCGAAGCACGGTCCGCTCCGACGATCTGACGGTCGAGCGCCGCTGGCCGCAGTTCACCGCGCGTGTGGTCTCCTCGACCCCGATCCGCTCAGCTCTTGCGTACTTCCTGCGCTTGGACGACGTCGACCTCGGCGTGCTCGCGCTCTACGCCCGCGAGCCGGGTTTCTTCAACGCCGAGACCCGGGAGCTGGCCGCGGTGTACGCCGATCATGCGGCAGTCGCCTTGTCGCATGCGCTCGACCAGGACCGGGTCGACAACCTCGAGAGAGCTCTCGAGAGCAACCGCGAGATCGGCGTCGCCCTAGGCGTGCTGATGGCCAGCTACACGATCACCGAGCATCAGGCCTTCGACCTCTTGCGCACGGTGTCACAGCGCACCCATCGCAAACTACGCGACGTGGCCGGCGACGTGGCACTCACCGGCGCGCTGCCCGACTTCCCGAGCAGGCACGATGCGAACGGTGACGCCGAAGCCGCGTCCTGACGTTTATCGGCGAGCGGCCTGGCCGTGGGATCCGCGTTGGCGGGGATGGATGATCCGGCTCAGCCGCCCGGATCCGTCCGACGTCGTAGGTGCCCCGTCGGTCTCTGCCGCCGGCGCCGATGACGCGGTGGTCGGCCCGACTGCCGCCCCGACCGGTTCGCGCTCGACCGGCGTTCGCGAGCCCGTCGCCGTCGTCTCGCTCGTGGCCGAGTAGCTGGCTGCGAGGCGCTCGTGGTCGCGGACGAGCCCGCGATGCTCGCGGCGCAGCCGGCGATAGCGCGCGACTCCGCGTCCCATCACGAGCAGACCAGCCAGGCCGACGGCGGTGGCGACGAGGCCGGCGACGACGAGCCAGTACACGTGGACGTTCCATGTGTAGCCCAGGACGTTGACGTCGAGCATGGTGTCGCTGTTCTGCGCGATCAGGATGGACGCGCCTGCAACGGCGGCCGCGAAGAAAACGAAGCCAATAACGATCATGGTGATCAGCCTCCGACTTGTGGCGACGCGACATTCCGTCCGGCGGGTCGGCCGACCGTACTCGACGTGCGTGGCGTGGTCAGAGTCGAGCGCGGCTGGCTGTCTAGCCGACTACCCGGACCGTACCCGTAACTGGTGATTGTCAAACAGCCACCGGCCTCAGCCCGTGGCGCGTCGCCGACCGGCCGCGCTGGTCCAGGGGCGACCTCGTGCCGGCTACGAGCAGGACGTCGCCGAGCCCGGTGAGGCTGAGCAGCCGGCTCACCGGGCGGCCGACACCGGTGAGCGTCAGGGTGCCGCGATGAGTGAGAAACTCGAAGTGCGCGTCGACGAGCACGCTCAGCGCGGTCGCGTCCATGAAGGTCACGTCCGACACGTCGAGGCGGACGTAGCGGCGCGCGCGTCGGTGCTGGTCTTCCAGTGTCGCGGCGAGGTTGTTGGCGACTGCGAGGTCGACCTCGCCGCTGAGGACGATCGTCGCGCTGTGTGCGACGTCGTCTGCGTGAATGGTCATGCTGACTGGCAGATCCGCCGTTGGCGCTGCGTGTTCCGAGACGGTTGCCGGGGCCATGAGAGCTCCCTGGAGTGGTCCGCCGGGTAGCGCATCGAACCGGAGAACTCGTGAACTGGCAGTCAATGCACTACCCGGGTGTTGGCGGTGCGGCTGTCTGTCCAACC
>DASXRA010000196.1:0-12026 GCA_036506855.1 Jatrophihabitantaceae bacterium | reverse complement strand
CAGACGATTTGTGTCTCGATCGCTTCGACACTTCGCAGGTTTACAGATTCAGCAACTGACCTACTCACGGACTTAGCTGTTCAGCAATCTAGCCTCTCAGCGACTTAGCTCTTCGGCTGTCTACTTCTATAGCAATCCCATGCTGAATCGCTATATCGATACGGGACGAAGAAGCCCGGCCCTGACAGCAAGATCGCTATGTCGACATGTGGCTTCTCGACGACAGCGCCGACGTGTGCGCCCCCACGCCAGCTGGAGCTCGAGCGCGGCCCGCACCGGAGCGTTGGTGACGGCGACCGGTGGATCGAGCGGGGCGGACCCCCCGTCCTCGCGGTCCGTCCGGAGTCCTGGCGCGACTGCGGCGCTTCGCCACGGGCCACGAGGCACCGGGCCGGCGCCGAGCGATCGGCTATAGATCCGGACTGATCACATCGCCGGGTCAACATATCGACATAGCGATGGGGGCAGCGGCGGCCCGCGACCGACTCGGTATACCGATGTAACGACAAGCGGCTAAAGATTGATCGCAGCGAGTCGTTGTGCCTCGAAGGCGATCTCGCTCTGTATTGATAAGTTGCTCGACAGCCTCGTCACTAGATCACCGTGACGGTGAAGCAGTAGATCGATGAGCCGACAGGAGGATTCGTGGCTGTGCGCGGAGTGCGAGGCGCCATCCAGATCGACGCGGATGACCGCGACTCCATTCTCGCCGGCGCAGCCGACCTGGTCACCGAGATTCTGCACCGCAACGACCTTACGTCCGCCGATCTGATCAGCATCGTGTTCACTGCCACTCCCGATCTGACCGCGGAGTTCCCGGCCTACGCCGCGCGGCAGCTAGGGCTCGTCGACGTCCCGCTGCTGTGTGCCAGCGAGATCGCCGTTCCTGGCGCGATGCCTAGGGTCCTGCGGGTCCTGGCTCACGTCGAGACCGACCGTGAGCGCTCAGCCGTACGCCACGTGTACCTGGGTGGAGCCGCGGCATTGCGGACGGATCTACCCCGATGAACGATGCGTCGAAGCTACCTGACAAACCAAGGCAGGAACGGTCAGAGCTGAACTAGAGCGCTAGCCATATCAGCGATTGACAACCAGACGTGACGCTGACGCCACGCCGCATCACGGCGAAGCGTCCAGCCGCTGGCTCACGTCCCTCGCCCCCGGGCGGTCGGGGTATGTTGCGCCGTGATCCCGAGGTCGACCGACGAGGACGAGACGAATTGAGCCCGCAGCCCGCCGATCCGAGTTCTGACCCCGACGACGCGACCCGGAAGTTCTCCGGCGTGTTCGCGCTCGACGGACCGTCAGGCACCGGCAAGTCGTCCGTAGCTCGCCGGCTGGCGCGCCGCTTGGGAGCCAAGTACCTCGACACCGGCGCGATGTATCGCACCGCCACGCTGGCCGTGCTCGAGGCCGGCGTGGCGGCCGACGACGCCGACCAGGTCGCCGCGGTTGTTCGAACGGCGCGTATCGAGGTCGCGACAGATCCCGCGCATCCCGAGACCCGGCTGAACGGCCGGCGGGTCGACCGCGACATCCGCGCGGCGCGGGTGACCGCCGTGGTGAGCGCGGTCTCGGCGATCCCGGCCGTCCGGCAGGTGCTGGTTGCCCAGCAGCGGGCCCTGATCGGTACCGGGCGGATCGTCGTCGAGGGTCGCGACATCGGATCGGTGGTGTGGCCGGCGGCTCGCCCGAAGGTGTACCTGACAGCGTCGGCAAGTGCCCGAGCCCAGCGCAGAGCTGCCGAGCTCGGGCCGGGCACCGACCTCGCCTCGGTCGACGCGGACTTGCAGCGCCGGGACTTGCTCGACAGCTCGCGACCGGCCAGCCCGCTGGCGCAGGCGGCGGACGCGGTCGAACTCGACACGACAGATCTAGACATCGACGAAGTGGTAGATCGTCTTGTCGACATGGTGCTACGGCCAGCCACGGCCGAGCTGTGATTGCCACGTGGTCGATCGAGCCGAGCATCGACAGCACAGAACTCGCCACGCGCGCACAGGTGGCGTCGCGTCGTCGGCAGATCCGGAAGGATTGACGGCATGACCGATCGCGAGGGCGACGAGGGCAACGCGGGCAACGCCGAAAACAGCGGCGACGCCGGCGTCCACACCGCCGTCACGGCGCCAGTGGTGGCGGTCGTCGGCCGGCCTAATGTCGGCAAGTCGACACTGGTCAATCGCATCCTCGGTCGGCGAGAAGCAGTGGTGCAGGACGTCCCCGGCGTCACGCGCGACCGCATCGCGTATGACGCGCTGTGGGCCGGCCGGCGGTTCACGCTGGTCGACACCGGCGGCTGGGAGCCCGACGCCCGGGGACTGCAGGCCATGGTCTCGGCCCAGGCGCAGCGTGCTGTCCAGACTGCCGACCTCGTGATGCTCGTCGTGGACGGGCGCACTGGCGCGACCGAAACTGATCTCACTGTCGCGCGGACGTTGAGACGTGCGGACCGTCCGGTGATCCTCGCCGTTACCAAGATCGATGACGAACGCGGCGAAGCGGATGCAGCCGAACTGTGGTCACTCGGACTCGGTCAGCCGTTTGCGGTCAGCGGCCTGCACGGACGGGGAAGCGGCGAGTTGCTCGACGCGATCCTCGACGCGCTGCCCGACGCGCCACCTGAGACGGCCCCGGAGTCAGGGCCGCGACGCGTCGCCCTGGTCGGGCGGCCCAACGTCGGCAAGTCGAGCCTGCTCAACCGGCTCGCTCGCGACGATCGTTCGGTCGTGGACGCGGTCGCGGGCACGACCATCGACCCGGTCGACAGCCTGGTCGAGCTCGGTGGGCAGACATGGCGTTTTGTCGACACCGCGGGGCTGCGCCGGCGCGTCCATCAGGCGGCCGGGATGGAGTACTACGCGAGCCTGCGCACCGCGAGTGCGATCGAGGCCGCCGAGGTGGCCATCGCCCTGCTCGACGCGTCCGAGCCGCTGTCCGAGCAGGACCAGCGAGTCATCGCAGCGGTCACCGACGCCGGCCGCGCGCTAGTCATTGCGTACAACAAATGGGATCTGGTCGACGAGGATCGGCGCGACACGCTCGAGCGCGAGGCCTCGCGCGACCTCGCACGCGTGCAGTGGGCGCCGCGGGTGAATGTGTCCGCACTGACCGGCAGGTCCGTCGACAAGCTCGCGGCTGCGTTGCGGACCAGCCTCGAGTCGTGGGACCGGCGGATTCCGACCGGGCGGCTCAACGCGTGGCTCGCCGACGTCGTCACCGTGACCCCGCCGCCCGGACGCGGCGGCAAGGTGCCGCGCGTGCTGTTCGCCACCCAGGCCGACAGCCGCCCGCCGCGCTTCGTGCTCTTCGCGACCGGCTTCCTCGAGGCGGGTTACCGGCGCTTCGTCGAGCGGCGCCTGCGCGAGGACTTCGACTTCACGGGCACACCGATCGAGATCTCCGTGCGGGTGCGAGAGCGCCGGGGGACTCGGCGCTGACACGCCGGGAGGGCCGGGCATTCGCGCTGTTGCGCTAGGGTTTTCCTCGCGCAACCGGGACGTGGCGCAGTTTGGTAGCGCACCTGACTGGGGGTCAGGGGGTCGTGGGTTCGAATCCCGCCGTCCCGACCGGTTGAGTGAGCTCGGTGCCAGCAATCGGGGGCCGGTACGGGCCCCGACGAAGCGTCGAGCAGGGAGGTGACGTGGCCTCGGGTGCACCGGGCGGCGTCGCCGCCGACCGCATTTGGACGGTGCCGAACGCGCTGAGCGTGCTACGCCTGCTCGGCGTGCCGGTGTTCCTCTGGTTGCTGCTCGGGCCGCATGCCGATGTCGCGGCGCTGATCTTGCTCGCCGTGTCCGGCGCGACCGACTGGGCCGACGGCGTGCTGGCTCGCCGGTGGAACCAGACGAGCCGGCTCGGCGCGCTGCTCGATCCGGCGGCCGACCGGCTGTACATCCTGGCGACGCTCGTCGGGCTGACCCTGCGCCACATCATCCCGGCCTGGCTCGCGGCGGTGATCATCGGCCGCGACCTGCTCCTCGGCCTGACCCTGCCGGTACTGCGGCGGAGCGGTTACGGGCCTCCACCGGTGCACTATCTCGGCAAGGCGGCGACGCTCAACCTGCTGTACGCGTTCCCGCTCCTGCTGCTTGCTGCTCGTGACGGCACGGTCGCCGACATCGCGCGTCCGATCGCGTGGGCGTTCACGATTTGGGGCACCGCGCTGTACCTGTGGGCGGGGGCGCTGTACGTCGGCCAGGTGGCCCAGCTGACCCGCAAGGCCAGCGCATGACGTCTCGACGCAGCACTATGACGACAGCTCTACTTGTCGACTTGGTGACGAACACCGCCGATCCGGGCTACGCGGCCGCGGCGGCTCGGCGAGGCCCGGGAGCGCCGCGGCGGTGGTTCGATCGTCCGGCTGTCGCTCTCGGCTGCGGGCTGATCGGCTTGACCCTGGCCGTCGCGTACGTGCACACGCACCGTGCCGCGCCGACCGCGGCGAAGGTGCATGCCGGGCTGGTCGCGCGGGTCAAGGCGGCCAACGCCGCTGGCGACTCGCTCGACGCGCAGGCACAGCGGCTCGACGCCGAGGTGGCCAAGCTGCGAGCGCAGGCGCTGCCCGGAACGTCCATCGGGGCGGAACTCAACCGGACCGAGCTCCTCGCCGGGGCGACCCCGGTCACCGGCCCCGGGCTGCGGGTGCAGCTCGCCGACCCGCACAAGCCGACCCGATCGCCCGGGGACCGCCCCAGCTCGACGCCGATCACCGCCTCGCAGATCCTCACCGACCGCGACGTCCGCAGCGTGGTGAACGAGCTCTGGCACGACGGCGCCGAGGCGATCGCGGTCAACGACGTGCGGCTCACGCCGACGTCTGCCATCCGGTTCGCCGGGCAGGCGGTGCTCGTCGATTTCGCCCCGATCACCTCGCCGTACACGATCAGCGCAATAGGAGACAGTGACGTGCTCGTGACCAGCTTCGCCGACAGCGATGTCGCCAGCCGCTATCACACGCTTGCCTCGGCGAACGGGATCGGGTTCTCCTGGAATCAGGTGTCGGAGCTGCACCTGCCGGCGATGACGACCTCGACGCCGAGATATGCCCGTCCAGGCTCGACGGGCGGATCGCGATGATCGCGGGACTCGCCCTCGTCATCGGTGTCGTCGTCGGGCTCGTGCTCCGGCCGACGGTTCCCGGCTGGCTCGAGCCCTACCTGCCGATCGCCGTCGTCGCGGCACTCGACGCGGTCTTCGGGGGCGTGCGTGCCCGCCTCGACGGCATCTTCGACTCGAAGGTCTTCGTGGTGTCGTTCGTGTCGAACGTGGTTGTCGCCGCGCTGATCGTCTTCCTGGGCGACAAGCTCGGCGTGGGCGGCCAGCTCTCGACCGCCGTGGTGGTCGTCTTCGGCATCCGCATCTTCGGCAATGCGGCCGCGATCAGAAGGCACGTGTTCCACGCATGACCGAGCGGCCGGACGACGAAGCGACAGAGGTCGCGCGGGAGGACGCCGCGGCAGTCGACGCGACGGAGGACGCCGCGGCAGTCGACGCGACGGAGGACGCCGCGACGCACGAGGATGCGACCGCGGACGTGCGTGCCGCAGAATCCGGTGGCCGACGGGTCCACGTACGCGCCGGCGTGCTGATCGGCGTGCTCACCGCGATCCTCGGATTCGCGATTGCCGTGCAGGTGCGCTCGAACTCCTCGTCGGACAACCTGGCCAACCTGCGTGAGGACGACCTGATCCGCATTCTCGACGACCAGAACGCGCGGGCGGATCGGCTCAACCAGCAGATCGCCGACCTGCAAGGCACGCTCGACGAGCTCCGCGCGAGCGGCAACAGCGACGCCGTCGCGCAGCAGCAGGCTGAACGCGAGGTCGAGTCGTTGCAGGTGCTGCTCGGCACGCTGCCGGCAACCGGGCCGGGCGTCGTCGTCACGATCACCGACCCGCAGCACAAGCTCAAGGCCGAAGATCTGCTCGACGTCGTCGAGGAGTTACGCGGCGCGGGTGCAGAGTCGCTCCAGTTCGGCCCGGTGCGCGTCGGCACGTCGACCAGCTTCACCGATACCGGCGACTCGGTGAGCATCGACGGCCGCCGACTCGATGAGCCGTACCGCGTCCTCGCCATCGGTGATCCCAAGACGCTCGACACCGCGCTGAACATCCCCGGTGGTGTGGCCGCCGCCGCACGCAACGCTGGTGGCACCGCCCAGATCAGCGAGACGCAGCGCGTCGACGTCACCGCGACCCGCGCGATCCCCACGCCGAAATACGCCACGTCGGCCGGACGGTAGTGTCGGCGCGGATCTCGTCCGAATCCGTTATTGCGAAAGGGCCGCAGCGATGGCAGACGTACCCGATGACCTGAAATACACGGCCGAGCACGAGTGGGCTCGAGTCAGCGGGGACGACTCAGCGACGATCCGGGTCGGCGTCACCGACTACGCGCAGCAGGCCCTCGGCGACGTCGTCTACATCTCATTGCCCGAGGTCGGCGCGTCGGTCGCGAAGGGCGAGCCGTTCGGCGAGATCGAGTCGACCAAGAGCGTCTCGGACCTCTACGCGCCGGTAACCGGGACGGTCCGCGCGCGCAACGACGAACTCGACGGGCGACCGGAATTGATCAATACCGATCCGTACGGCGAGGGATGGATCGTCGAGATCGAGCCCAGCGACCCCGCGCAGGTCGACGACCTGCTCGACCCGGCCACGTACGGCACGCTCAGCACGTGACTGGTCGACCGGCCGCCGTAAGCACGCCGTCTCATGCTCAACGCTTGATTGACCCTTGGGAGGGCGCGCAACTAGGCTCGCGGCACGGGCCCGGGTTGCACGATCGCGCACTGCCTGTCCAATTCATTCAGAGCGATCACCAGTGTCCCTTGGCCGAGGGATCACGCCATCCGTAACGCCCGTACAGCTTGGTAGAGGAAGGGGCACCCGAGTGTTCTGCACTGCTTGTGGCGCCGAGAACCCAGCGGGCAGCCGCTTCTGCTCGAACTGCGGCGCCGCACTACCCGAGGCCGGCTACCCGCACGCCCCCGATGCGACGAGTGTCCTGTCGGCGGCCGGTGGGCTGCCCGAGGCCGACGGCGAGTTTTCCCCGGAGGCGCACCAGGGGGCCGTCGACGCGCTGACCCCTGGATCCGCGCTGCTCGTGGTCAAGCGCGGCCCCAACGCGGGCAGCCGCTTCCTGCTCGATCAGGATGTGACGACGGCAGGCCGCCATCCCGACAGCGACATCTTTTTGGACGATGTCACGGTGTCGCGTCGGCATGCCGAGTTCCGTCGCGAGGGCAATGGCTATACCGTCCATGACGTGGGCTCGCTGAACGGCACGTACGTCAACCGCGAACGCATCGACGCGGTGCCGCTCACCGGCGGGGACGAGGTGCAGATCGGCAAGTTCCGGCTCGTGTATTTGACAGCCGCCGTGCGAGCCGGCGTCGGGGCAGGGCAGCAAGTGTGACGCGGCACGTGGCCGGCCGGTCCAGTGTGGTCGCCGCGTCGTCGCGTATGAACCCGAGAGATCGAGCGTGACCGCCCCGATGACTGCGACCAACGCCGCCACTCGACCGACACTGTCGATCGGCGAAGTTCTCACCCAACTGCGCGGCGACTTCCCCGACATCACGATCAGCAAGATCCGCTTCCTCGAGACCGAGGGTCTCGTCAGCCCGGACCGCACACCGTCCGGGTACCGGAAGTTCTCCCCGGCCGATGTCGCGCGGCTGCGTTACGTGCTTGCCCAGCAGCGTGATCACTACCTTCCGCTGCGCGTGATCAAGGACCAACTGGACGCGATCGATCGCGGCCTCGTTCCACCCGGGCCTGGCGGCATGCCGCGGGTACCGCACCTCGCGATCGCCGACAACGCGCCGACCGCAGAGCACTTCCGTCCGGTGACGCCGGCGCTTCGCCTGTCCCGCGACGAGTTGCTCAACGCGACCGGGTTGACCGCCGAGCAGCTCGGCGAGCTCGAGCAGTTCGGCATGATCGCCCCGAAGACGGGCGGCCACTACGACGACGACGCGCTCGCCGTCGGGCAGGTGGTGGCCGAGCTTGCCCGGTACGGCCTGGAGGGGCGCCATCTGCGTGCTTTCCGCACCGCGGCCGAACGCGAGGTCGGCCTGTTCTCCCAGGTCGTCGGCCCGATGGCCCACCAGCGGGGAGCCGAGGCGAAGGCACGCGCGGAAGAGACGGTGCGCGAGCTCGCCGCCCTGTCGGTGCGCCTGCATGCCGCGCTCGTCCAGATAGGGCTGCGCGACGTGTCCGGCAGCTCGTCTTAGCACCGTAGTCATGAGCGTTCGCACGCTCGGAGCGTGTAGCGTCGAATGCCGAGAGTCAGATGCCAGGAGGAGCGCTCGTGCATCCGTTGCGGGTCGTCGGCGTGCGGGTGGAGTTGCCCGCCAACCAGCCGGTCGTGCTGCTGCGCGAGGAAGACGGCGTGCGGTACCTGCCGATCTGGATCGGCGCCGTCGAGGCATCGGCGATCGCCTTCCAGCAGCAGGGCGTGCAGACCGTCCGGCCCCTGACGCACGACCTGATGCGTGACCTGATCAAGGCGCTCGGCGTCCGGCTCGAGGCCGTCCACATCACCGAGCTCCGCGACGACGTCTTCTACGCCGAACTGCGTTTCTCCGGCGGCGTGAACGTGAGCGCCCGTCCGTCGGACGCGATCGCGCTGGCCCTGCGCTGCGACGTGACGATCCTGGGCACCGACGCCGTGCTGGACGCAGCCGGCATCGAGATTCCAGACGAGCAGGAAGACGAGGTAGAGCGGTTTCGCGAGTTCCTGGACAACGTGTCGCCGGAGGACTTCGCGTCCGGAACGTGATCGGCTTGCAAATTCTCGACCTGCAGGTGAGGGTCACTGTCATCGGCGCGTCGCGTTGACCGCCACCGGAGTCGGTCATACCTTCAGGACGCCGCGAACGAATGTCTAGGGTGAGTCCGCGAGGATCACCGTTTGCGGGCGAAACCACACCGCGAGGAGGCGGCACCATGGCCGATGACACCGGGCCCGAGGCGCCGCAGCAGGGCACGCTCTTCGCCGATCCGGCCGGCACGCCCGGCGAGCACGTCGGCTACCGCGGGCCGACCGCCTGCGCCGCGGCCGGCATCACGTACCGCCAGCTCGACTACTGGGCACGCACCGGTCTGGTCGATCCCTCCATCCGGTCGGCAACCGGCTCGGGCAGCCAGCGCCTGTACTCGTTCAAGGACATCCTGGTTCTCAAGGTCGTCAAGCGCCTGCTCGACACCGGCGTTTCGCTGCAGAACATCCGCACCGCCGTCGACGCGCTGCGTGCGCGAGGTGTCGACGATCTGGCTCGGATCACCCTGCTGTCCGACGGCACGACGGTCTACGAGTGCACGTCGAACGAAGAGGTCGTCGACCTGTTGCGCGGCGGCCAGGGTGTGTTCGGCATCGCCGTCAGCGGGGCCTTGCGTGAGCTCGTCGGATCGCTGGCCCACCTGCCCGGTGAGCGCGCCGACGGCGCGATCGAGGAGCCGTCCACGTCGGTGCCCGACGAGCTATCGCGGCGCCGCCAGCAGCGCACCGCCACCGCGTAGCGGCTGTTCGCTGCCCGCTGGTAGCGTGATCGCAGGCCAACGAGCCTGCGCGGGAGAGTCCGCTCGGCACCACCGAGCGGCGCCGAAGGGGCAACCTCCCCGGAACCTCTCAGGCACCCGGACCGCGTGGATGAGGCCACTCTGAAGGGCATCCGCCCGACAGACGGGGGCGCGCGCCGACGGCGCGGGCACCGTCTCGTCCGCAGGAGCGCCTCCCGATGAGCAATGAGGACGTCGACGCACGCGGAGCCGCGCGGTCACCCGAGAACACGCCAAGGAGAGGCATGAGCTCACCCCACGAAACTGCACCGCAAAGAACGCTGCGCACTTTCGCGGGGGCCCCGGCATGAGCACCGGGCCCACGCTGTCCCAACTCGAACATTCAGCCGAGTTCGCCACGCGCCACGTCGGCATCACCGAAGGCGCTGACCAGCAGCGCATGCTCGAAGCGATCGGGTACGCGTCCATCGACGACCTGCTCGCCGACGCGGTGCCGGCCAGCATCCGCGAGAAGCTCGCGCTGGCGTTGCCGCCGGCCGCGTCCGAGGCCGACGTCGCTGCGGAGCTGCGCGAGCTGGCCGGGCGCAACCGGGTCGTCACGTCGATGATCGGCCTCGGTTACTACGACACGATCACGCCCGCGGTCATCCGCCGCAACGTGCTCGAGAGCCCCGCCTGGTACACGGCCTACACGCCCTACCAGCCAGAGATCAGCCAAGGCCGGCTCGAGGCGCTGCTCAACTTCCAGACCATGGTCGAAGACCTCACCGCGCTGCCCATTGCAGGTGCCTCGCTGCTCGACGAGTCGACGGCCGCCGCCGAGGCGATGGCGCTGGCGCATCGAGCCGCGAAGGCAGGCGACACGTTCGTCGTCGACGCCGACGTTTTCCCGCAGACCCTGGACGTGATCCGGACGCGGGCCACGCCGCTCGGGCTGAACGTCGTCACGCACGATTTCGCTGAGCCGCTCCCCGAGGGCGACGTGTTCGCGGTGCTCGTCCAGTACCCGGGCGCGTCCGGGGCGATACGTGACCTTCGCCCGATCGTCGAGGCGGCGCACGAGCGTGGCGCGCTGGTCACCGTCGCGGCCGACCTGCTGGCGCTCACCCTGCTCGTCCCGCCGGGCGAGCTCGGCGCCGACATCGCGGTCGGCACCACACAGCGCTTCGGCGTGCCGATCGGGTTCGGTGGGCCGCATGCGGGCTACATCGCGACGCGTTCGGGTCTCGAGCGGCAGTTGCCGGGCCGCCTCGTCGGAGTGTCGGTCGACGCGGACGGCGCGCCGGCATACCGGCTGGCGCTGCAGACCCGCGAGCAGCACATTCGCCGCGAGAAGGCCACCAGCAACATCTGCACGGCGCAGGTGCTGCTC
The DNA here is from genome assembly GCA_036506855.1 of Jatrophihabitantaceae bacterium. Taxonomy (GTDB): domain Bacteria; phylum Actinomycetota; class Actinomycetes; order Mycobacteriales; family Jatrophihabitantaceae; genus DASXRA01. The sequence goes on along the minus strand of DASXRA010000196.1, from coordinate 1,130 downwards.
GCCATCATTGCGAGCATGTACGCCGTCTACCACGGCCCGGACGGCCTGCGCGCGATCGCCCAGCGCGTCCACCGCTTCGCCGTGATCCTGGCCGCGGGCCTGCGCGGGAACGGGGTCGAGGTGCTCACCGAGCAGTTCTTCGACACGATCACGGTCAGCGCGCCGGGCCGGGCGCGTGCCGTCGCGGCGGCCGCCGTCGCGGACGGCATCAACGTCCGCCTCGTCGACGACGACACGATCTCGATCTCGTGCGACGAGGTCACCCGTCGAGGGCACCTGGTCGCGCTGTGGCGCGCCTTCGGCCTGGGCCTCACGTTCACCGACGTCGAGCGCCTCGACGACGACGCGCCGCTGGCCGAATCGCTCGCCCGCACATCGCCGTTCCTGACGCACCCGGTGTTCGCGAGCTATCACACCGAGACCGCAATGCTGCGCTACCTGCGCCGGCTCGCCGACCGCGACTACGCGCTCGATCGCGGCATGATTCCGCTCGGCTCGTGCACGATGAAGCTCAACGGCACGACGGAGATGGAGCCGATCAGCCTGCCCGGCTTCGCGAACCTGCATCCGTTCGCGCCGGCCGGGCAGTTCGACGGCTACGGGCACCTGTTCGACGACCTGACCCGCTGGCTCGCCGAGATCACCGGATACGACACCGTGTCGCTGCAACCCAACGCCGGTGCGCAAGGTGAGTTCGCCGGCCTGCTCGCCATCGCCGGCTACCACCGCGCCAACGGCGACGACCACCGCGACGTCTGCCTCATCCCGGCGAGCGCGCACGGCACGAACGCGGCCAGCGCCGTGCTCGCCGGCATGCGGGTCGTCGTGGTCAAGACGAGTGGCAACGAGGGCGAGATCGACCTCGACGACCTGCGCGCGAAGATCGCCGAGCACGCGGACTCGCTTGCCGCGCTGATGATCACCTACCCGTCGACGCACGGCGTCTTCGAAGACCACGTCACCGACGTGTGCGCGCTCGTGCACGAGGCCGGCGGTCAGGTGTACCTCGACGGCGCGAACCTGAACGCGATGGTGGGCCTGGCGCGTCCCGGCAAGTTCGGCGCGGACGTGTCGCACCTGAACCTGCACAAGACGTTCTGTATCCCGCACGGCGGCGGTGGCCCGGGCGT
>DASXRA010000195.1:0-9743 GCA_036506855.1 Jatrophihabitantaceae bacterium | reverse complement strand
CGCCGCCTGACACCGGATCCACCGAATCCGCCGGATCCACCGGCGAGGAGCTGATGTGTTCGAAGCGCTGAACCTCGACCGCGAGGAGGAGCTCACCTACGTCGCGCTGCTGCGCGTGCCGTCGGCGTCGGTCGCGGAGGTGGCCGACGAGGCCGGCTTGCCGCCGGCGCGCGTGTCGCGCTCGCTCGCCCGTCTCGCGGCACGCCAACTGGCTCACCGTTCACGGGATCGTCCCGTCCGCTACTCGCCGACGCCGCCGGACGTCGCCATCTCGGCGCTCGTCAACGAGCGGCAACGCGAACTGGACAAGATGCTGCTGGCCGTGCCCGCATTGCTGGACCAGTACCAGCGAGCCGCCGCCCGGGCTGATCCGGCCGCGCTGGTCGAGGTGCTGTCCGGGCAGCAGGCGTCATTCGCCCGGTTCCAGGACATGATGGCGGGTGCAACGTCCGACATCATGGCCTTCGACCGGCAGTCGGCCGACGAGGGCACCGGCGCCGCGGAGCTGGCCGTCGAGCAACCCGTGCTGGAACGCGGGGTCCGCTGCCGCGCGATCTACGAGGTCGCTGCCCTGGAACAGCCCGAGCGGCTGCCGTACATCCGCAAACTCGCCGCGCTCGGCGAGCAGGTGCGGGTGCTTCCGCGCCTGCCCATGAAGCTGATCATCTGCGACCACCGGCTGGCCATGCTGCCGCTGGCGAGCGCGTCGGACGAGCGCCTGACGGTCGGCGTCCTGGCCGTGCATCCGTCCCGGCTGCTCGACGGACTGATCGCGATGTTCGAGGACTACTGGCAACGCGCCGTGGCCCTGAACGCAGCCCTGAACGAAAACGCCGTGCACGCGCTGTCGTCGGCGGACACCGAGACGCTGATGCTGCTCTGCACCGGGATGAAGGACGAGGCGATGGCGCGCCAACTCGGCGTCAGCGCGCGCACGCTCAACCGCCGGATCATCAAGCTGATGGCGACGCTCGGCGCGAACAGCCGGTTCCAGCTCGGCATCCAGGCAGCCAAGCGCGGCCTCGTCTGAATGTGGCTACAATTACGATACATATTCACGCCACTTGGAGTTCGCCATGGACGTCGGCATCAAGGAACTGCGCGACGGCCTGAGCCGTCGACTGGCGGACGTGCGCGCCGGGCACACGATCACCGTGACCGATCACGGCCGACCGATCGCGCGCATAGTGCCGGTCGAGCGTCCGAACATGTTGGAGCAGCTCATCGCCGAGGGCAAGGTGCGCCAACCCCGTAGCCGGAAGCTGGCGACCCGCAAACCGGTTGCGGCGCGAGGAACGGTCACCGACCTGATCGTTGACCAGCGGCGTTGATCGGCTACGTCGACACATCGGCGTTCGTCCCGTTGCTCGTAGCGGAGCCGAGCACGCCGTCCTGCCGGCGATTCTGGGACGACTGCGACGCCGTGGTGTCGACTCCTCTGCTGTACGTCGAGACGGCAGCCGCTCTTGCACAGGCACATCGCATGAAACGGCTGACGACGCGCAGCCACCGGGCGAGTCTGCGGCTGCTCGACGAGCTCTGGGCAGAACTCGCGGTCGTCGAAGTCGACGAGCAGATCGTCACCCGGGCGGCGGCGCTCGCCGACGAACTCGGGCTTCGCGGTTACGACGCCGTGCACTGTGCGTCGGCCGAGATCCTCGCCGATGCTGACCTCGTCGCCGCGGCGGGCGATCAGCGGCTGCTGAGCTCGTGGTCGGCGCTCGGGCTGTCGGTGTACGACACCAGCTAAAGTCGGGCCGCATGGCAGCTCGTGCCGAGCAGTTCACCGAGCCGATCGCGTACCACGCCGAGGGTCCGGTGTGGTGCGACGACTGGGGCGAGCTGCGGTTCGTCGACATGCTCGCCGGCGACATCGTGTCCGTCGACGGTGACGGTCGTGAGGCGGGCCGGCTGCATGTCGGGACGGTGGCGGCAGCGTTCCGGCCGCGGGCCAGCGGAGGCATGGTCGTCGCGATCGAGCGGGAATTCGCGTTCGTCACGCCGGACGGCACCGTCGAGCCGCTCGGCGAGCTGTGGTCGGACCCGACCATCCGGATGAACGAGGGCGGCTGCGATCCGGACGGCCGGTTCTACTGCGGCTCGATGGGCTACGACATGGGCACCGGGCGGGGAACCGTCTACCGGCTCGACACCGACGGCACCGTGACGACCGTGATCGAGCGGGTGTCGTGCTCGAACGGGCTGGCCTGGAGCCCGGACCATCGCGTCGCGTACTACGCCGACAGCCCCACCCAGCGGGTGGACGCGTTCGACTACGACCCCGCGAGCGGGCTGACCGGGCGGCGCCCACTGATCGAGATCTCGGCCGACGACGGGATGCCGGACGGGCTCACCGTCGACAGCGAGGGATGCCTGTGGGTCGCGATCTGGGGTGGATCCGCCGTGCACCGCTACCGTCCGGACGGCCGACTGGACGGAGTGGTCGAGCTGCCCGTCCCGCAGGTGACCGCCGCGACGTTCGGCGGGCCGGATCTCGCCGAGCTGTACGTGACGACGTCACGGGAGCACGTCGCGGACGGGACGCAGCCCGAGGCCGGCGCGGTGTTCCGTTACCGTCCCGGTGTCACCGGGCTGCCCGTGCTGCCGTTCGCGGGCTGACAACAGAGGAGACAGCGATGCCCCTGGTATGCGTCACCGGCGCGAGCGGACGAGCGGGCCGAGCCGTCGTGCGCGACCTGCTCGACCACGACTACGACGTGCGGGCGACCGACGCCGTCCCGCCTCGGACCGACCTCGGCACAGAGGTGCTGCTGGCCGACCTGACCGACTACGGCCAGGCGGTCGAGGTTCTCGACGGTGCGGATTCGGTTATTCACCTGGCCAATATCCCGGCGCCGGACCGCTACACCCCGGCGGTCACGTTCAACCAGAACGTGACGATGAACCACGCCGTGTTCAGCGCGGCCCTGCGGCTCGGCCTGAATCGGGTCGTCTGGGCGTCGAGCGAGACGACGCTGGGGCTGCCGTTCGACGTCCCGCCGCTGTATGCCCCCATCGACGAGGACCACTACCCGTTCGCCACCACGGCGTACGCGCTGTCGAAGGTGGCCACCGAGACGATTGCCGAGCAGATGTCGCGGTGGGGCGAGATTCCCTTTGTGGCGCTGCGTTTCTCCAACATCCTGGGTCCGGACGACTACCCCGCGTTCAAGGGGTACTGGGACGATCCGCAGGCCCGGCGCTGGAACCTGTGGGGCTACATCGACGAGCGGGACGCGGCTGCCGCGTGCCGCCTTGCCCTGGACGCCCCGGTCGAGGGCAGCGTCGCGCTGATCATCGCCGCGGCCGACACCGTCATGTCGCGGCCGTCGGCGGACCTGCTGGCCGAGGTGTATCCGGACGTGCCGCTGCGCGGCGAGATCGGCGAGTTCGAGACGTTGCTGTCGATCGACCGGGCCCGGGACGTGCTGGGCTTCGAGCCGGCCCATTCATGGCGCGACCACGTCTTCGTCTAACCGCTTTTGGTCGCCCAGCGTCATATAGCCGCCTGGGCGGCCAAAACCGTTCGCGGGCGTCGCGACAATCAGCCCATGACCGTAGGAAGCGGCCGTGGTCGACGATCCGGACCGCGCCACCGGCCTTTGCTTCAAGGTGTTCGGCGTGGCCGCCGCCGAGCCGTTCGAGGTCGGCGACGGCGGCTTCGTCGACTGGACCCAGAACCTGCTCGGCAACCGCAAGGAGCGCCTCGTTATCACCGGCCTCGGCGTCGATCGGACGGCTTTGAGCTTCAACTAGAACGCCCCGATGCCGTTGGGGGCACCCAGCCCGGTCGGGCCGTCGTAGCCGACCGTCCCGGTGCAGATGTAGTCGCCGCCGCAGAAGCCGTTGGAACCGCCGACCGCGTCGAACAGCGCCGACGTGTGCGCGTAGGAGTAGCCGGCGTCGTACGTCGAGGCATTGCCCGCCAGGCCGATCACGCCGGCGACGAAGGGCGAGGACGCGCTCGTGCCGCCGACGATCAGCCAGCCCGGCGGGATGCCGAACGGGTTCGGCGTCGTGTCGTAGACGGCGACGCCGGTGTTCGGGTCGGCAACCGCCGAGACGTCCGCGATCGTGCGCATGCTGCAGTGGTCATCGGTCTGGTACGCGGGCTTCTTGATGTACGCCGAGCAGCCACTGCCGGCTCCGGACCAGGCCGACTCCGACCAGCCGCGTGCGTTGTCGGCCGCGACCAGGCTCGTGCCGCCGACCGCAAGGACGCTGGGCGCGACGGCCGGGAACTGCGCGGCCGTGAACCCGGCGTCGCCCGACGACGCAACGATGACGTGGCCGCTGTGCTTGTAGTGCCTGGCGAAGGTCTGCATGCCGTTGAACTCGGCGAGCCCGTAGCTGTTCGAGACGACGTCGCCGCCCTGCTTGACGGCTGTATCGACGGACGCCGCCAGGTCGGACACCAGCGACGAGTTGCCCTCGACGAGCAGGATGTCGCACAGCGGGCACGACGCCGAGACCATGTCGAGGTCGAGCGACGTCTCGACCGCCCAACCACCGTCGACCGGCGGGTACGGGCCTGGCTTGCCGGCCTGGTCGAGCTTGCGGAAGCACCCGTTGGCCGTCGTGCACGGCGGCAACCCGTAGGTGGCGCGGTACGTGGCGAGGTCGGCCTCGGCGGTCGGGTCGTCGTAGGCGTCGACGAGCGCGATCGTCTGTCCGGCGCCGCGCTCGACCGGCAGCTTGTACGCCGCCTGCAGGTCGGCCGGCCCGAACCCGGCGGGCACGGCGGCGTCGGTAGCCGCGAGCGGCACGGCGCCGGTGCGGACGACGGCCAGGCAACGCGCATGCATCGGGGCCGCCTGCGCGCACGCGGTCCGCGTGGTGGGTGCGGCGGCGGCGACGGAGGCGGGCACCGCTACCGTGACCGCCGCGAGTGACAGCGCGACGACGGGGACTGCGATCCGGACGTTCACGGGCTCCTCCTACTGCACGGCGAATGCGTGCTGGATGGTCTGGTCGAACGTGCCGCCCGCGGCGTCCTGCACGCTGACGCGCAGCGCACCGAACCCGTTCGTGGCACTTGCCGAAGGCACCGTGAGCGCAACGCCGAACGCACCGCCGCCCTGGTCGGTCACCGCCACCGGCTGCCAGGTCTGACCGCCGTCGAACGATGCGTTGACGGTGACCGTGCTGAACGCGATGCTCGCGCCGCCGAGGTGAGCCAGCTGCAAGGTCCCGGAAACAGCGCCGCTGCCGAGCTGGCCGAGCAGCCCGGCCGGCAATGAGTAGTCCGCGGTGACCAGCGGCAGGACTCCGCAGCTGGCCGGCGGGTTGGCGCGAATCGTGCACACCCAACCGGACGGCGGTGCGATCCGCGGAGCGCTCGCCGACACCGTCCAGCGAGTCTGCACGTCGGTCGAGAGCGTGAGGTCGCTCGACGAGCGCACGGTGTTGTAGTCGATGCGGTACCGCTGGGCGCCCGCTGGCACGGTGACCTCGGTGTCGAGGAAACCACCCGAACGGATAAGGGCATCGTCGACGTACACGCCGTACGAGACCGATTCGGTGAGCCCGTCGGCGGCACCGTCCGGGAAGCCGAAGTGATCGGGCGTGTTGTCGGAGAACGGGAACGCCAGGAGGTCGAGCCTCGTGTCGCTGATGCAGGCCGGGCACAGCGTCTGATCCAGATAGAGGTCGTGCTCGAGCAGCCGTGGATGCCCGAGCGGCCCGCCCCAGCTAGCCGCGAAACTCGTCCCCGGTGAGTACGTGCGCCACGCGGTCTGGTGGATGCCGAGCAACTGGAATGTCGCCTCGACGTATATCGCGTAGTAGCTGCCCGACCAGCTCAGCTGCGGGTTCGCCGAGTAGTACTCGGTGCGCTGCGTCGGTGTCGTGAACGGCACCAGATCGGAGAACAGGAACTGCTGCCACCGCAGGGCGCCGAAACGGCTGTCGAGCGAGGGCTGATTCGCGTGGCTGGCCGGGTACTTCGAGTCGACGGCGGCGACGTTGCTGTCGCTGACGACGTAGTGCTGGTCGGCGCCGATCGCGCCGTCGCTCGGGAATTCCACGTCGTAGCTGTAGGGCGTCGTCGCGTCGGCTGGCGAGAACATGCGGGCAGCGACGTAGTAGTGGAACTGGCCGATCGTGACCGGCGTGGTCGTCGGCTGGACGACGTACGAGGTCGAAGCGCCGCCGAGGAACTGGAACGTTCCGGTCTGGCCCATCGTGTCGGTCCGCCCCAGGCCGAGAATCTTGGAGAACGCGTTCGCCGGCTTGGGCGTCGTGATCGACACCGGCGCAGTGGCGGCCCGCGCGTCGAGGGTGATGGCCAAGTCGCCCGTGACGGAGAACTCCGGCATCGCGACCACGCGCGCAATGCCGCTCTGGAAGTCGTAGAAGACGCCGAGCGCCGCATAGTGGCCCTCGGGCACGCTCACCTTGGCGATGCCCTTGTAGAACGTCGGCGTGCTGATGAAGCTGCGCAGGTCGTCGACGTTGTAGATCAACGCGTTGTCGCCGGTGTCCTTCTTGCCCTTGGCGTTGCGCCCGTTGATGGTCAGCGTGTGCATCACGAAGTTCGGCGAGACGACGGGCGCAGTCGTCGCGGACGTCGTCGGCGATCCGATCCGGGCGACCGATGCGAACAGGCCGGTGGTGTGCGTATCGGCGTCGTGGTCCGCGAGCCACTGCTCGGCCATCGCCGCGCCGAACGCCGGCCCGGACGCAGGCGTGACGACGCCCTGCGCGCTGGTGCCGGAGCGTTGCGTGATCTGGATGCCGGGCACGGCAGACGGCGACGTGCTCGACCGGTAGGTGATCTGCACCGTCGTGGTCGCCGTGAGCTTCGTGACGTCGAACAGCGCGAGGTCCATCGTGCTGCCGAGATAGGGGATGACCGACTGCGGGACGACGTAGAGGTCGCTGCCGATGTTGAACATCTGGAACAGCCCGCCCGGCCCGTCCGCGGTCTTGCGGATCACGGCCGCCTGCTGGCGGCCGTCGGGCGTCGTCGAGACGGTGACGATGTCTCCGGTGACGAGCGTGACCTGGCGCGGCGCGGCGGCGGCAACGTCGGCCGCGGCGGCGGTGGCGCCGCCCGCCACGGCCGCGGCGCCGGCGAAGACGAGCGCGGCAACCATGACGATCTTGAACATTCGACGGGCCACCGTGAACCTCCCGACTCGGGGCGCGCGGCTGCGCTGGGTGTGATGCTCCCAAGCCGATCCGCTCCTGTGCGGTTCCGATGTGGCGACTTTCCGACATTGCCGGAACTAGTCAGATAAAGCGCTACATGGTCAGCCGCCGGTTTTGGTCACCGGGCCGGCTATTCGAGAGTGGGCGACCAAACCGTCGCGCAGCTCAGCGACTGCCGCCGGACACCTCGCGTACGGCGGGCCGCACGTCGGTCAGGTACACGAGCGCGGCGACCAGCGAGACCAGCGACAGAATGTTGATCACGCTGAACGTGGGCAGCGAGCCGATCGCGCCGCCGATGATCAGGATGGCGAGCCAGATCGGCTTGGTCAGCTTGTCGACGGCCGGGAACGCGGCAGCCTTGCGGGTGAGGCAGTCGACAATGGCCCAGACGCGCAGCGCGACGAAGCCCCAGTAGAGCACCCAATTGATCCAGAAATAGAAGTCGTCGATCAGGCGCATGGCATGAGGGTAGTTGTCGGCCGCGAACGCGCGACTGCCCCCGCACCGGACGAGCCGGCGCGGGGGCAGTTGAGGATGAGCCGCCGAGCGGATCAGCCCTTGTTAGCCGGGCGACGCGTCGCCGGGCGCTTTGCCGGAGCGGCCTTCGCCGCCGCGGTCTTCGCGGCAGGCTTGGCGACTGGCTGCGCAGCCGGCTTGTGATTCGCTGCGGGCGCGGTGGACGTCGTGGACGCGGCGTGCGCGCGCTTCGGTGCCGGCGCTGGTGCGACAGCCGAGCGAACCGGCTTGATCACGCGCTCGTTTACGGTGTCGAGCACGGCCGTGGCGGCCAGCTCGGCACTGTCGAGCACCTTCGCGACCTGCTCGTTCTTCTTCAGGTCGGCGTAGAGCTCCTCGACCTTCTCGGTGAAGGCCGTCCGGTAGCCGTTGAGCTGCGCGACGTAGGGCTCGACGGTCGAGCTCACCGAGTCGACGACAGGCAGCGTGCTCACGCGCTCGTACAGCGACTCGCCCAAGCTGGCCAGCTCGCCGTACGTCTCGGACGCCTTGCTCGCCAGGTTCTGGGCGCGACTGTGGACCTTCTCCACCACGACCGTGGCATCGCCTGCCACGCCGGTGATCCGTTCGGAGACCGCGGCCTGCGCCTGGTCGACGACGTGCTTGCCTTGTTCGAGGGCTACGTCGGCATAGGTACGAACGTCATTGGTGATCGACATTGTTTCTCCCATCTCTTCTTGTGGCGGTCGCGGCCTTTCCGTTGACCGCCACGTCGTGCACGTCCACCGCGGCGTCATCGCTCGCGGCGTTCTCTCGGCGGAAGGTCTCGTAGATCTCGACGATGACCTGCTTTTGCCGCTCGGTCAGGCCGGTGTCGGCCAGGATCGCGGCTACTACTTCCGGATCGCCGTGCCGCGACTCGAGGATCCCGGCCCGAACGTAGAGCTGCTCGGCTGAGATCCGCAGTCCCTTGGCGATCTGCTGCAGGATGTCGGCGCTCGGCTTGCGCAGACCACGCTCGATCTGCGACAGGTACGGATTCGACACGCCTGCGACCTTTGCGAGCTGCCGCAGCGACACCTGCGCCACTTCACGTTGTTCGCGGATGAACTCGCCGATCGTCGCGGCCTTCTTGGCCGAGTCCCGGAGTCCGTCCACCTTCATGGGTACAGTCTTATCGAGAAGCGCTAGCAATTGCAAGCGGTTAGTTAGCGGCCTTCGTCACGTCCTATCGGGTGTGACGATGCTGAGAAGCGCTGTCAGCCACCTGAGAATCGAGTGCCCTGGACGCGGCATCCAGGGCACTCTGCTTGGAGCCGTGCCGCCCTTGACCTTTCGGAGTGAATTATGCAGAAGCTTGCCCGCTTGGCCATCCAGCGCAGATGGCTGGTGATCGTCGCCTGGCTCGCATTCATCGTTCTGGCGCAAGGCATCTCCGCCTCTCTGGGCGGCGCGAACTACAAGGACACGTTCAGCCTGCCGCACACCGAGACCGCCTCGGTGGCGAAGGTTCTCAAGAACGCGGGCCTTGACAGCCAGAACGGCGCGAGCGGCACCGTCGTGCTGGAGGCCAAGTCCGGGACGTTGCAGACCGAGCCGGCAACCCTCGCGCCGGCGCTGGCAAAGGTATGCACGTCGGGCAACCAGGTCGTGACGATTCGCACGCCGTGGCAGTCGATCGACTGCACCAAGAACGGTGCGACCTCGGCGGGTGACCAGAAGCTGCTCAACACGGCCAAGGGCTCGACCACCGGCCTGGTCAACATCACCTGGCGGTCGAACCACTACGACCAGAAGCTGTTCACGAATGTCTTCAACGACCTCAAGACGTTGCGCAGCGACACCCTGCAGGTCGAGTTCACCGGCAACGCGTTCCAGAACGTCGACAGCTCGGAGGGCGTGCCACCGTTCCTGTTCGGTTTCATCGCCGCGCTGATCATCCTGCTCATCGTCTTCCGCACGCTCGGCGCAACCGCACTGCCGCTGGCGAGCGCCGTCGGTGCGCTCGGCGCCGGGCTCGGGCTGATCGGCATCCTCACCCACGCCATGAACACCTCGAACATCACGCCGGAGCTAGCGCAGTTGATGGTGCTGGGTGTGGGCGTCGACTACGCGCTGTTCATCGTCACGAG